>JAUYGP010000585.1 GCA_030690515.1 Giesbergeria sp. | reverse complement strand
CGCATGGATCTGGTTTTTTCTGGATCTTTGGCGCGGCGCCCGGGTGCTGGGATGGATGCGGACGGGCGAACCAGCCCGGGCGCCCGTGTTGCGGGGAGTATGGGGGGAGGCGGTGGAACGCACGCGGCGCCTGCTCCGCAGGCAGGAAGCACAGGCCCAGGAGAGCCAGAACCGGCTGGACGATATATTGGCGGCCTTGCAAGCATCGCCCAACGGCGTTGTGCTGCTGGACAAGGAGGGCCGTATCGAGTGGTGCAATGCCATGGCAGCGGCACATTTTGGATTCGACTCGCGGCGCGATGCGCTCCAATCCATACGGAATCTTGTGCGCGACCCGGAGTTCAGTGCCTATTTTGCTGCACAGGATTATTCCGCAAGTGTGGTGTTGGAAGGGCGTGGCAGCACGCCGTCCCGGCCGGTGCGAATTGCAGTGCAGTTGCATCCGTATGGCGACGGTCGCAGCTTGTTGCTGTCGCGGGACGTTACCGCACTGGAGCAGGCCGACGCCATGCGGCGAGATTTTGTCGCCAATGTGTCGCACGAAATTCGTACGCCGTTGACCGTGTTGATGGGTTTTGTAGAGACCTTGCAGACGTTGCAGCTTGCGGCTGAGGAGCGCGCACGGTATCTGGACCTGATGGCACAACAGGCCACGCGCATGCATAGTGTGGTGCAGGATCTGCTGACGCTCTCGCGCCTGGAAGGCAGTCCTTTACCTGGGATGCGCGAGTGGCATCCTGTGCAGACCTTGTTGCTGCGCTGCGAGGAGGAGGGGCGGGCGCTCTCGAACCTGTTGACACGCGACCAAGAGCGCCCGCATGAATGGGAGTTTCCGGAACCCGTCGCAGCGCCTGCGGCGGGAGATATTGCGGGGAGCATGAAGGAGTTGCAAAGCGCCCTGTCCAATCTGGTGGGCAATGCCGTGCGTTACACCCCGGCGGGGGGGCGCATCACCGTGCGGTGGCAGATTCTTGCCGATGGCCGTGGTGTTTTTTCAGTACGGGATACCGGACCCGGTATTGCACCAGAGCATATTCCTCGGTTGACCGAACGCTTCTACCGCGTCGACCGCAGCCGTTCGCGTGAAACGGGAGGCACGGGTCTGGGGCTGGCCATCGTCAAGCATGTGCTGCAGCGCCACGGAGCTGTGCTGGAAATTGCCAGCGTGCTTGGGCAGGGGTCGACGTTCAGCGTGTACTTTCCTGCCGACAGGCTACGCCATGGCACAACCCAGGTCGAGGCCCGCGCCTATGGCGCGCTGTAACGGTACAGCAGGAGGGCGTCATTTCGATCGGTAGGCCGTCCTTGAATCGTGTGCAGCTTCCAATGGCGAAGCTTAGGCATCACAGAGGAGGCTGCGAAGGGATCATCGGCACCTGTTTCTTGAGCCAGTATCAGCCAGTGACAGCGGATGGAGTTGCTGAGAGGCAGCAAACGTAACTGACCATGGAATTGCAATGCGGCGATCTGGCCGCGGTCCAGCCCGAGTATGTGCATGCAGGGTGGTTGGTTGGCGGCAGACACAAGGGCACGAACCTGTGGGGCATCACTGCGGGCGTAGTTCAGCATGGGAAGCCAAAGCGTCATCAGCAGTAACCAGCTCAAGGTGGCGCCTGCAGCCGGAAGCACGAGGCTTTTCCATATCGGCTGGCGGTGACGGCCTGCACGCCACCACACCAAAGCGCACCACGCAGCACTGGCCAGCAGCGCCAAGGCCAGTGCCACAAATGAGAACTCGGGCTCGAATCCACGTGCCAGTTTGGCGACGTTGGCTGCAGGTTTGGCAGGAACACCTGTTTGGGTGGAGATCCAGATGACCCAGATGGCGATGGCGGATACCGAAAAAAACAGCAGGGTGAACCAGTCGATCAGCGCAGCCACGCTGCGGCGCAAGGTTGGAAGTGCAAAGGCTGCCAGGGCCGCGAGTGCGGGCAGGCCCAGCAGCAATGCACGGTCAGCTGGCTGGGTGGACAAGGTGGCGCCCACCGAAATCACAACAAACCACAAAGGCAACATCAAATGGCGATGTAGCTGGCGGCTCAGAATCTGTTTGCGCCAGCGCCATAAGGTCCACAAAGCCAAAGGCCATGCCGGCCAGGTGAACCATACGAGCAGACGGCCAAGGCTGGCCCATTCCTTCGTGCCATTCTGGGGCCAGACAACACGCCAGCGCCACAGGTCCAGTTGCCAGGCCAGCGCGGTCACGGCCAATGCCAGCAGTGCCATACCCATGGCCATAAGCCGTGGGCGAGATGCGCCGACATTGTTGGGGTCGCAAAGGCACATCACACTGCCCCCCAGTCCGTAGATCAGTGCCAGCGTGGGCGCGCCACTGAGCGCCAGCCCCGGGAGCCCCACCATCAGGGCCAGGAACGACCACACTTTGCGATGGGGAGCTGCCGCCAGTCCAAAAAACACCAGGGTGGTGCAGCACAACTGCACAAGGTACGAAGTCGTTTCGTGGGAGGGTTGGGCCAGGCCCAGGCACGCGAGCAGGGCCAGCAATCCCCCGTCGGCCATGGCGCGGGCGTAGTCGGCAGGCTCTGCCTCGCCACCAAAGGCAAAGGCCACGGGCTGCGCCCCCGGGCTGCGCGCCAGGTCATGGATGGCGTACCAGGTGGCTTGAAGGGTCAGCGAGAGCAGCAGAACAAAGGGAATGCGTACAGCCCATTCGGGAGCCAGCCAGGGTGTTCCGATTTGTATGGCCCATGCCCCCAGCCAGTACGGGAGCAGTCCGTCCGTTTCAGGCGGCAGATCGCCCAGCAATGGCGATAGCCAGGGCGTATGGCCCTGTGCCAGTTCGAGCATGTAGCCCAAAGCGGTCATATCGGCACCACGCCACGGGTCGCGGCCCAGAAAGCCCGGCAGGATGTAGGCCAGACACAGCAGCAAAAGCGCCCATCGGGGCAAGCGGCGCACGGCACTCTGAGGAACGATGGCGGGAGAGGGCTGATTCACGCTGCAACAGAAGGAAAAGAGGTGCCCTTTTCAGAGCCGACGACACCAGAACGCTTCAAAGCGTACGCCGATGTGCACGCGGTGGAATGGAGACTAGTATCCCCGGAAATGCAAAGAAAAAAGGCAGCGCGGTTGCCCGGGCTGCCTTTTGGCGGATTAGCGCAGATTACTTTGCTGTGGTCTTGCCGAAACGGTTGCGGAAGCGCTCCACGCGGCCACCCATGTTGTCCACCGACTTTTGCGTGCCAGTGTAGAAGGGGTGCGATTCGCTGGTGGTTTCGAGCTTGAACAGGGGCAGTTCGCGACCGTCTTCCATCTTGACCATTTCCTTGGCGTTCACGCACGAGCGCGTGACGAACTTGAAACCGTTGGACATGTCCTGGAAGCAAACTTCACGGTAGTTGGGGTGAATGCCTTCTTTCATAGCGAATCCTTGTATATGTATCAACTGCGGCAGCCACTGCAGCACCTATTTGCCACAGCACTTTTCGCGAAAAGCCCTAGATTATCGCACGAATAGCGTTGTCAGCCACCACGGCGCATCATGTCGAAGAATTCGACGTTGCTCTTGGTCGCCTTCATGTTCTTGATCATGAGTTCCATGGATTCGATGTCATCCATGTTGTACATGAACTGGCGCAGGATGCGGGTTTTTTGCAGGATCTCGGGGGCCAGCAGCAACTCTTCGCGTCGGGTGCCGCTTTTGTTGAGTTCAATGGCCGGGAACACGCGCTTTTCATACAGGCGGCGGTTCAAGTGGATTTCGCAGTTGCCGGTACCCTTGAATTCTTCAAAGATCACTTCGTCCATACGGCTGCCTGTATCGACCAATGCGGTGGCAATGATGGTCAGCGAACCGCCTTCTTCGACCTTGCGTGCGGCGCCGAAGAAGCGTTTGGGGCGTTGCAATGCGGCCGCATCAACACCACCCGACAGCACCTTGCCTGACGATGGCACAACGTTGTTGTAGGCACGGGCCAGTCGCGTGATCGAGTCGAGCAGGATGACCACGTCTTTTTTCAGCTCAACCAGGCGCTTGGCGCGCTCGATCACCATTTCTGCCACGTGCACATGGCGTGCGGCAGGTTCGTCGAACGTCGAGGCAATGATTTCGCCCTTGACCGTGCGCTGCATTTCGGTCACTTCTTCTGGCCGCTCGTCCACCAGCAGTACCATCAGGTGCACGTCAGGGTTGTTGGCGGTAATGGCGTGGGCGATGTGCTGCATCATCACCGTCTTGCCGCTCTTGGGCGGAGCGACGATCAATGCGCGCTGGCCGCGGCCAATGGGCGCAATGATGTCGATGATGCGACCGGTGATGTTTTCTTCGCTCTTGACATCGCGCTCCAGGCGCATCTGTTCCTTGGGAAACAGGGGCGTCAGGTTCTCGAACATCACCTTGTGCTTGTTCTGCTCGGGTGGGCCGTCGTTGACCTTGTCAAGCTTGGTCAATGCAAAGTAGCGCTCGCCGTCCTTGGGCGTGCGCACTTCGCCTTCGATCATGTCGCCAGTGTGCAGGTTAAAGCGCCGTACCTGGCTGGGGCTGATGTAGATGTCGTCCGTGCTGGCGGTGTAGCTCGTGTCGGGGCTGCGAAGAAAGCCGAACCCGTCGGGCAGGATTTCCAACACTCCGTCCGCGAAAATCTGTTCACCAGCCTTGGCGCGTTTTTTGATGATGGCAAACATCAATTCCTGTTTGCGCATGCGTCCGGTGTTTTCGATGTCAAGCTCTTCGGCCTGCTTGAGGACTTCGGACACGTGGAGTGCCTTGAGTTCGTTGAGGTGCATGGGGTGTCTCCTGCGCGGAGCGGGTATGAACGGGGGATGCAGCTTGCCGAGCAACCCGCAGTGTGCGGGTGTGGCGTACCTGAGAGAAATTTCGCGCCGACTGCCAATGCGTGCAGACCAGCGACTGAAGTTAATTATGACAGGAAAAGAAACAGGGTCTGAGGGGGCAGGGCGGTGTAGGTCGCGAGGTAACCCGAACGCCCGGTTCGCCGACCCTGATAACGCGATGGTTCAGGGTGGGCTGTGGGGCTATTGTCAGGCCAGTTGCTGGTCGATGAAGGCCGTTAATTGGGCCTTGCTCATGGCGCCAACTTTGGTGGCAGCCAGCTGACCATCTTTAAAGATCATGAGCGTAGGAATGCCACGAATACCGAACTTGGCTGGGACTTCCCGGTTTTCGTCCACATTCATCTTGGCGACTTGCAGTTTGCCTTGGTAGGTGCCAGCCACTTCGTCGAGAATAGGGGCAATCATCTTGCAGGGACCGCACCACTCGGCCCAGTAATCGACCAGAACCGGTGTGCTGGATTTGAGGACATCCGCCTCAAAACTGGCGTCAGAAAGATGTTTGATGAGTTCGCTTGCCATGCGCTTTCCTTTTTGGTGGTGTGCTGGTATGTGTAAAGTCCTTTTATTGTGACAGAAACAGGTGCATCCCTGTCAGCAGCAAGGCTGCGCGGCGCTATGACAGTCATAGCAAAAATCGATGAACGGAGTGTCGTTGCACCTCGTTGTGCTATCGGCCGCAGCAGCCCTCATTCGCCAGCCTCAACTCGCCGCAAGACGGCATGAAATTTATCCAAAATGAATGAATCGATACCAGTTCCGTTGCAGCGCGCCTGTGAAGTGGCCGTCGTGGGGGGCGGGCCAGCGGGCCTGATGGCCGCAGAAGAGTTGGCTCGCGCGGGCAGGGCCGTGCACCTTTTTGATGCCATGCCCTCGGTGGGGCGAAAGTTCCTTTTGGCAGGCAAGGGAGGACTCAATCTGACCCATTCCGAACCATTCGATATCTTTGTGTCGCGTTTTGGCGATCGCGCACCGCAGTTGGCGCCATTGTTGAAAGAGTTTGGCCCTGACGAATTGCGCGTATGGGCAAAAGCACTGGGTGTGGACACCTTTGTGGGCACGTCCGGGCGGGTTTTTCCTGCAGACATGAAGGCGGCTCCGCTGCTACGCGCATGGCTGCATCGCCTGCGGGCCATGGGCGTGCAATTCCATATGCGTCACCGGTGGGTTGGCTGGACCGAGGAGGGTGCTTTGCGGCTGGAGTCGCCAACGGGCATGGTGTCTGTGCAAGCGACAGCGGTGGTTTTGGCCCTTGGTGGCGCGAGCTGGGCGAGACTGGGGTCCGACGGCGCTTGGGTGCCGGTGCTGGAGTCGTACGGTATGCCGGTGGCACGCCTGCGCCCTGCCAACTGTGGTTTCGATGTACTGCTCCGGGCTGCGCTGGCAGGCGAGACCCGGCGTGAATTTTTACAAGAACTGATGGGCCAGCCACCGGTGGTGCAGACCGGCTGGACGCCGCATTTTGCGCAACGCCATGCAGGCCAACCCTTTAAATCCGTAGCCATCACCTTTACGGGACGCGATGGCCGCAGTTTTTCGCGCAGAGGGGAGTTTGTTGCCACAGCGACCGGCGTGGAGGGAAGTCTCGTCTACGCGGTGTCAGCGTTGCTGCGTGATGAAATTGAGGCCCATGGCAGTGCCATTTTCTACCTGGACCTGCTGCCCGATCATTCGCCTGAGCGTGTGCTGGTGGAGGTGCGCCACCCCCGTGGTTCGCGTTCTTTGACCAGCCATCTCAAGAGCCGCTTGGGCCTGGACGGCATCAAGATGGCCATTCTTCATGAGCAACTGGACAAGGCGCAGATGAACGACCCGGTCGCTTTGGCGCAGGCTATCAAGGCCTTGCCCGTCACTGTGGTGGCGACCCGGCCACTCGATGAGGCCATCAGTACAGCAGGTGGGGTGGCCTTTGACGGATTGAATACGCAACAAATGGCACGGGGTCGCCCAGGCGTTTTTTGCGCGGGGGAAATGCTTGATTGGGAAGCGCCCACCGGAGGCTACCTGATGACGGCAAGCCTTGCGACGGGCGTTCGTGCAGGACGTGGCGCTGCGGCATGGCTTCATGCCCGCGAGGTATCAGCAGCAACGGTGTCGTGAAGAGGTTGCGGGTGCGCGCTGACAGTCCACCGCTGGGGGGGCCACTTGATCTAAACTGGCATTTATGAACACCACCGCGTTTTTGTCTCCATGAGTTCTGTCTCGACGGTGGTTTTTGCCGATCTCTCCGGAAGCACATCGCTGTACGAGTCGATGGGCAACGAACGCGCGGCCAAGACGGTCATGCGCTTGACGCAATGGATCGCCGAAGTCATGCAGGCGCACCAGGGGCGTGTGGTCAAGATGCTGGGAGACGGCGTGCTGGGCATCTTTGCCAGCGCCCACCATGCGGTGGCGGCCGCCGGCGAATTGCAGCGCAGCCACCAGATACACCTTCAGCGCTGGCCCGAAGTCTTGCGTCTGGAAATGCACGTGGGGGTTGCCAGTGGCGAGGTGCTTGAGGTGGATGGCGACGCCTATGGCGATGCGGTCAACGTGGCCTCCCGGCTGTGCGAACGTGCAGGGCCCGGGGAGATCTGGACCAATGACGTCACGGCCGTTGATGCAGGTGTCGTGCCCCATGTTCGTTTTCGCAAGCTGGGTGTGTTTGACATCCGGGGTAAAGCCGAGGCGCAACTTATCTACCAGGCCGAGTGGCGGGACCATGAATCTCCGGAACAGCAGACCATGCAGGCGGGGCTGCACAGCAATGTGGCGCCGCTCGATTCCTTGCCAGGGTCTATTGAACTGACATGGAAAGGGGACAGACTTATGTTGTCTTCCGAAGATATGCCTTTGCATATTGGCCGATCCAGCGCGGTGCAGGTCAGCATTTCGGACCCGCGTGTCTCCCGTATGCATGCGCGTATTGACTGGTCGGACGGCGCATTCATGTTGACGGATGTCAGCAGCTTTGGTACCTGGGTTCAGTTTGAAAATAGCGAAACCGCCGTGCCCCTGCGCCGAAGTTCCTGCATGCTCCATGGCTTTGGCCGACTGGCGCTGGGCATGCCTTTTGATGCGCGCGCGCCTACGCTCGACTTTCGCGTGACAGGTGGCAGCATGCACCTGGGGTAGCGGCCGGTGACAGGTTGTACAAAGGAGGTAAATATGGCGTCTAATGGAGCGCACATTCCTCACCGCAAGCCTGCCATGTTCGAACGACTTCGCTCAGTCTTTGCACGCAGCCAGGGGGCCGTCAATAACCAAGGTATTGCGACGCCTGGACAGCTAGCGCTCTGGGCCGGTGCGCAACGTTGGTCGTTT
>JAUYGP010000582.1 GCA_030690515.1 Giesbergeria sp. | reverse complement strand
GTGGAGTCCATGTCAAAGGCGATGAGTTTGAAATCCGCGAGCTTGTGTTGTGCTGGCAGATTTTTGACAACAAGACCGGGGGCAAATTCTGTGGAGGGCGGCATTTTATTGCTATAAAAATAATAGCTACTTACGTCCATTTTGAGAGCGTAACGTCGCTAGTTGATGCATGAGCGGCAACAAGGGAGGGCTACAGGGGGGTCATCTTTGCTTTCGGCTCCCCCAATTTACAGCCTTTCAGTCAGCGAGTGTATCGGTGTTGATTGCGGTGGGAGTGCGTGACTTGGGTCAGGCTGAAGGTGCAAAGAAAAGTTCAATTACAGTATCGCCATGACTTCAAACGACGACCTTTTTGCCGACCAGGGTCCCGAGTTTGCCCCACTGCCAGACCGCCTTGAAATCGTGGCAGGCAAGGTCGTGGCCACCATGAACAAGCCCAGCGCAGCCCAAAAGCGGTTCAACACCCTGATGGCGCGCATCGATGCGGAGCAAAGGCTGCTGCAGACCCTGCGCCATGCGATGGACGTGCATGTACCCGCGCACCGCCAGACGCTGTATCAACTGTTTGCAGAAAGCCAGAACCTGTGTAGGGGCATGGTGCTGTTTCTTGACGAACGCTTGCAGGCATCGGGCAAACCCAAGGGGTTAACGTCCAACCAAAGGCAAAAGGCTATTCGCATGGTGTTGACGCTGTGTGAACAATTGCAGGAGTCGGAGCAGGACGACGCGGAGATCGATGCGGTCGTTCTGCGCTACGCGCCAGAGGACGAAGACGACGAGGGCATGGCCGATGAAAGGGAATTGGTTCGTTCCCTCGTGGAGTCATACATCGGTGGCGATTTTGCGCAAGGACGGGAGTTCGAATCGCCCGAAGAGGTGCTGCGTGCTGCAATGGAGTACGAGCAGAAAAAACAGGCTGCCGCCGAGGAGAAGCGCGAAGCCAAACGCGCCGCCCGCAAGGCAGCCAAAGGCCCCAGCGCCCGTGAGCAGGCTGCGGAGCAAAAGCAGCAGGACGCCCAGGCTGCACTGCGCACCGTGTACCGGCAATTGGCCAGTGCTTTGCATCCGGACCGTGAGCCGGATGCGAGTCTGCGCGCACGCAAGACAGCGGTGATGAGTGAAGTGAACGCCGCCTATGAGCGCAACGACCTGAGTGTCTTGCTGCGTATCCAACTGCAAGAGGAAATGGTGGACGCCAGCAAGGCCGCCAGTCTTTCAGAAGACCGACTCAAGGCGATGTGCAATTTGCTGGCGGAGCAGGTCCGGGCGTTGGAGCAAGACAATGCACAGTTACGTATGACCATGGAGTTTGAACTGAGTTATCCGCACTATCAGCGGTTTGATGAGGCCGCTTTGTTGGCCTTGATGCGAGGGGTGCGTGAGAGCATGGAAGAGGATATTGCCCGCATGCATGCTGATTTCCAGCGGGTGCAGGATGACAAGGGGCTCAAGGCCTGGCTGAAGGAACAAGTGCGGGAAAGCAAGGTCCTGGCGCGGGAGGCCTCCTCGCTGCATATGGATGACATCCTTTTCGACATGATGCGCAGGCGTTGACGCCTGTTTTTGCCGCGATTATTGCCCTGAAGCCCCCGGCTGGCGCAGGTAAAGGCGGTCCGACCATGTCGCCAGCCATTCGGGTTTGAAGGCCACGAAAACCGCGCAGAGCATGCCGGTGACGCTGGCATCGCCCCAGGCCATAAGCCAATGCGCTACCAGGGACAGCGGACCACCCACGCCGGGCAGCGGGCTGCTCGCCCATTGGGCGAGTACGGACGCTGCAAATACGCATAGCGCCGTGCCGAGGAAGCCGCGCCCCAGGATATAGACGAACATGTTCTCGCCGGTCAGGCGCCGCAGGGCGGTGCCCAGCAGCAGGGCCAGCGTGGCGGGTACCACGCCCTGCCACACCGTGGCGACAAGGCTTTGCGACCATTCCATGGGCGATACCAGGCCGGTGGCGCCACCCACCGCCAGCAGCACCGGAATGGCCAGCGGCCAGCCCAGCATAAGCACTACCAGGCAGGCGCCCGACCACTGCAATTGCAGTGGCATGGCGTGCAAGGCCGGTAGAGCCCACAGCCAAGGCAGTAGCACCAGCGTGGCCAGCAAAGGGGTGAGCAAGGGGCTGGCGGTGGCTGCAACCCCGGCTGTTGCTGGCTTGCTCGCCAGCAGTCGCCAGGGACGGGTGGCCAGGGCGGCTGCCAGGGCCAGGCCGACGATGAGCCATTCGAGCAACATGCTGTTCACACCGCTTTACTCAGGCCGCCGTGGGCTGCCCAAGGCTGCGCAGAATGTCGCGCACCATCTGCGCCCGGGCCTTGGGGTCGGGCAGTTCGCGTTCGATGCGCAGTTTTTCGTTGCCTGCCAGCTTGATGTGCCGGTTCTTCTGGATGAGTTCGATGATGCGCATCGGCTCTATCGGTGGTTGGGGCCTGAAGGTGATATTCGTGATGCCGGGCGCTGCATCCACCTTGATGACCCCATAGGGCTGGCTCAGGCAGCGCAGTCGGTGTACGTCGATCAGCGTTTGCGCCTGCGGGGGCAGCTTGCCAAAACGATCGACGATTTCTTCGAGTAGGGCGTCGATCTGGTCGCTGGTTTTCGCGGTGGCCAGTTTTTTGTAGAACGACAGGCGCAGGTGTACGTCGCCGCAATAGTCGTCGGGCAGCAGGGCGGGGGCGTGCAGGTTGATGTCGGTGGTGACGGACAGGGGGCTGAGCAGGTCTGGCTCCTTGCCCGCCTTCAAGCAGCGCACGGCCTCGGACAGCATCTCGTTGTAGAGCTGGAAGCCGATTTCCATCATGTTGCCGCTCTGGTTTTCGCCCAGTACCTCACCAGCGCCGCGGATCTCCAGGTCGTGCATGGCCAGGTAGAAGCCGCTGCCCAGCTCTTCCATTTGCTGGATGGCGTCGAGGCGCTGAGCTGCCTGCTTGGTCAGGCCCTCGGTGTCGGGCACCATGAGGTAGGCATACGCTTGGTGGTGGCTGCGGCCTACGCGCCCGCGCAGCTGGTGCAATTGGGCCAGGCCGAACTTGTCGGCGCGGCTCATGATGATAGTGTTGGCCGTGGGTACGTCGATGCCGGTTTCGATGATGGTCGAGCACAGCAGGATGTTGTAGCGCTGCGCCACAAAGTCGCGCATCACGCGCTCCAGTTCGCGCTCGGGCATTTGCCCGTGGGCCACGGCGATACGCGCCTCGGGCAGGATTTCTTCGAGCTTCTGGCGGCGGTTCTCGATGGTCTCCACCTCGTTGTGCAAAAAGTAGCACTGCCCGCCGCGCTTCAATTCGCGCAGCACGGCCTCGCGGATCACGCCGGTGCCCTCGTTGCGCACGAAGGTCTTGATCGCCAGGCGCCGCTGCGGCGCGGTGGCAATCACGCTGAGGTCGCGCAGGCCTTCGAGCGCCATGCC
>JAUYGP010000581.1 GCA_030690515.1 Giesbergeria sp. | reverse complement strand
TGTTGATGGATGAGGTGTTTGGGCGGGGGAATTTTGTGGCGAGTTGCGTTTGGCAAAAGCGCTACTCACGAGAAAACCGTGAAGCGATTGGCGATGTGCATGACTACCTTCATGTGTATGCACGAAATCCAGAACGTTTCAAGCGTGAGCGCAATCTGGTACCCATGAACGAGGAACAGGCCAAGGTTTACCGCAACCCCAACAACGACCCACAAGGGCGTTGGCGGCCTGTGCCGATGACGGCACAGGCAGGCCACGCTACGCCAGAACAGTTCTACGAAGTTGTCACACCTAGCGGCAAATCACATTTCCCCCCAGACGGGCGGTGTTGGGGCGTCGCCAGGGCTACCTATGAGCGCTTACTTGCAGAAGGCAGGATTTACTTTGGTAAGAATGGGGATGCACAGCCCAATATCATTCGCTACCTGTCAGAAGTGCCGGGACTGGCTCCCTGGACATGGTGGCCATCGGAAGAAGTTGGTCACACCGACGAAGCAAAAAAAGAGGCGAACACTCTTTTCGGTGGTGAAACCAGCTTCGGGACCCCGAAGCCAGAACGCCTGATCCAGCGCATCCTCCACATCGCCTCCAACCCCAACGACCTCGTCCTCGACAGCTTCCTCGGCTCCGGCACCACCGCCGCCGTCGCCCACAAGATGGGCCGCCGCTGGATTGGCATTGAAAGGGGCGAGCACGCCGCCACGCACTGCCTGCCGCGCCTGCAAAAGGTGGTTGATGGCGAGCAGGGCGGCATCAGCCAGACCGTGGGCTGGCAGGGCGGCGGGGGCTTTCGCTTTCTGGCTCTGGGCGCACCCATTTTTGATGCCGACGGCTGCATCCACCCCGGTGTGCGCTTTGCCACGCTGGCCGCCTTCATCTGGCAGCAGGAAACGGGCACCGCCTTCGACGCCGCCCAAGGCCAGCGCGGCACGCCCTACCTGGGTACACACTCTGTTTTTGATAGCTGCTTGCGCTTGCCAGACGGGCGTGAGATGCCCATTTCTTCTGAAATTTCAGACACCCCGCAAGCAGCGCCCGCCCCGGTGCTGCAAAGCCGCACCGCCTACTACCTGCTGTTCAACGGCATCCTGGGCGACAAGCGCCCGGCCAGCGGCAATGTGCTGACCTCGGCTGTGCTCGACGCCTTGCTGGCCCTGCACGCCGGCACAGCGCACCCCGAAGTGCCGCTGGTGGTCTACGGCGAAGCCTGCCGCCTGGGCCCCGCGCGGCTGGCGCAGGCGCGGGTGGTGTTCAAGCACATTCCGTACGACGTGAAGGCGCGGTGAACAAGATGCAAAATTTTGGGACTGCCTCCGAACTCCAGCATTGGCTGCGCGCCCACTATCCCAAGGAGAACGAGCGTCACGAATGGAAAGAGTGGCGCAGTCTCAAGGGCAACATAACGGGCCACAGCGGCGAGGACCTGTCGTCCTATATCTCGGCGTTGGCCAACATGGACGGCGGCTGCGTGGTCATTGGCGTTAAAGACCACACACTCGAAGTCACGGGTATCCAGCACTTTGGCGATTACACGCTGGAAAACGTGGCGCACCGGCTACTGGGCAAGATGCCTGGCTTGCCGTCGATGGGACTGCGCTTTGAGGCGCTACGGGCAAGCGACACAGGCGCGGTGGTATGGCTGGTGCATGTGCCGCGCCACGCCCCGCGCACGCCCGTACTGGCGCACAACAAGGCGTGGCAACGTGATGGCGACAGCCTGACGGAGCTGCGCGAAGACCGGCGCCGTGCCATCTTGACGGAACTGATCGAGGGGCAGGACTGGAGTTCGGCGTTGGTGGTGGGTGCCACTCTGGAGGATCTCGATCCGCTGGCCATTGCCAAGGCCCGTGAAAAATATGCCGCCAAACACCAGACTGAACGCTGGGCGAGCGAGATTGCGGGCTGGAGCGTTGCGCAGTTTTTGGCCAAAGCCAAAATGACTTTGCACGGCGAGTTGACGCGCACAGCTTTGCTGCTGCTGGGGCGTTCGCAGAGTGCCGATTGGCTATCACCAAACCCGGCAGAAATTCTCTGGAAAGTGCCTGCGGACCGCATTGCCGACCCTTTTGGCCCACCATTCGTGTTGACGACGACGGAGATTGGCCTGCGCATCCGCAACCCCAATATCAAGTTGTTTCCCGACACCGAGCTGCTGGCGGTAGAGCTGCCTCGTTACGATT
>JAUYGP010000575.1 GCA_030690515.1 Giesbergeria sp. | reverse complement strand
CACACCCCGAAGTTGTGGCCTCTACGACCGTTCCTTGCCCAGAATACATGGCTGTATGGCTCCATTGCCCGCGATCAACCCAAGAAATTAACCGGCTCATGCGACTTGACGAGTCGAATGTGCACACGAGATCCGCCGGCTTAGCCAATGCCCAAAAAGTCTCCCACCGGGCCGAATGTTCCTCTGGCATCGAAGCGGGTTCTGGCAGTGGCGGCGCAGGGTGTGTGAAGTACCTCCAATCCTGAGCCGTCAGCGCATTCATTCCAAAACCAAAGTGCCGAGGATCAAGAGGCTCTACTGTGAAGAATTCATGCATAGCCTGGCCGACTGCGCCGTCCAGCGACATTGGAATGACCTCGGGCGAAAAAACCTTCAGCCGCCCGAGTTGAGTTTTCACGAGGCGATTGCCTTGCAAATGCAATGCGTGGGTTCCATCGACCACGTATCCGGCCTTGTTGAATTCACCATCGTGCCGATGACGTCGATCGCCGTCTCGAAAGAATACAAATTCGAGGACCACTTTTCCGTCATTGTTTGGTTGCATGAAGGAATTGTAGAAAGCACCGCCAAAATGTAGAAGCGCCCCAGGGCCCTATGAGGGCGCTGGGGCGCTTGAATTTGGTGGCCTGGGACGGAATCGAACCGCCGACACAAGGATTTTCAATCCTCTGCTCTACCGACTGAGCTCCCGGGCCTGAGCCTCAAATTATAACCACAAACTTTTCGTCTTTTCCACTGTACCGAATTAATTACGCTTTCCACGAGCCAAGTCCACACCCAACTGGCGCAGCTTGCGGTAGAGGTGGGTGCGCTCAAGGCCGGTTTTCTCGGCGACGCGGGTCATGGAACCACCTTCCCGTGCCAGGTGAAACTCGAAATACGCTTTCTCAAATCCATCGCGTGCTTCACGCAAGGGACGATCCAGGTCGAACCCCTGGTGGGCGTGCGGGCCAGTATCGGCCTCCATGGTGATGGGCAGGTTTTGCGCCGTATAAATGGTGTGGTCTATGGTCGGCGGGCTGGCGGCCACCACGGGCGCCGGAGCGGGTGGACGCAGCGACTGGCGTGCCAAACCCTGCTCCACCGCCTTGAGCAGCTTTTGCATAGTGATGGGCTTTTCCAGAAAGGCAAAAGCACCGATGCGCGTGGCATCGACCGCCGTATCAATGGTGGCGTGGCCACTCATCATGATGACGGGCATGGTCAGCAGACCACCAGCCGCCCACTCCTTGAGTAGTGAAACGCCATCGGTATCGGGCATCCAGATATCGAGCAAGACCAGGTCGTAAGTGCCGTTGATGCGGGCGGCCCGGGCTTGCGTTGCGTTTTCGGCAAGATCTACGCTGTGTCCTTCGTCGTTCAGGATTTCCGACAGGAGATCCCGAATGCCGAGCTCATCGTCAACTACCAATATGTTTGCCATGTATGAAGTGCCTTGAAACTGCAGTGCACAGTGTTGTCAGGACGCCACCCTGTGCTCAGGGGCGAATGATAGCGATACTTGGGCGCCTCGTACCACGCCATCTTCTTGTCGGTTCGACAGGTCGATACGAGCACCATGCTCATCGGCGATTTTTTTCACCACCGCCAGCCCCAGACCCGTGCCCCGGGCCTTGGTGGTGACGTAGGGCTCGAACGCGCGTTGCAGGATGTGCGCAGGGAAGCCCGTGCCATGGTCACTGACGCGCAGGCGCACGCGCTGCGAGGTGTCGCTCCAATGGGTACTGATGCACACAGGCGGCAGCACTGCGGACTCAGTGGTGCCCGCCCCGGTCTGGTCGGTGGCATCCTGTGCGTTCTGCAGTAGGTTGTGCACGACCTGGCGCAGCTGCTGGGCATCTCCCAGGATGCGTGGGCAACGAGGGTCTAGCTGCGCCTGCACGGCAACGCTGACATGCTCTGCTTCATAGAGCTGAAGGACGTCGGCCACCAGGGCGTTGAGATCCAAGGGTTGCAGCTCTGCAGCGGGTAGGCGGGCGTAGTCACGAAACTCATTGACGAGTCGCTTCATCGCATCCACCTGGTCAACGATGGTTTTAACGGACTTGGTGAGCACAGCTTGCTCAGCAGCAGGCAGCTTGCCTGTTAGCTTCATTTCCAGCCGCTCGGCCGAGAGCTGGATCGGCGTCAAGGGATTCTTGATTTCATGGGCAAGGCGGCGTGCCACTTCACCCCAGGCCTGTGCGCGTTGTGCCGACACAATTTCTGTGATGTCGTCGAAAACCAACAACCACGCAGCATCGGGCAACTCGGCACCCCGGGCTACCAGGCTGGTGGCATGGTGGCCTGCCCCGCTGGGGGACTCGTGCAACTCAAACGATTGCTGCCAGTGGTCGAGCCCATGGGTGTCGCTATGGCTAAAGTAAGCGTGGAACTGCTCTTGTACGCCAGCAGCAAACCCCTCCAAGCCTGGCACCTGCGCAAGCAGCCGTCCCTCGTAGGCCGCCATGGGCGCACGCAGAATGCGCGTGGCGCCCGGGTTGGAGGTGCGGATGGTGCCTTGTCGGTCCAGCACGATCACGCCGGCGGTCAGGTTGTCCAAAATGGTCTGCAATCGTGCACGGGCGGCGTCCACGGCCCCCATGCTGTTCTCGACCGTGGCCCGTGCGTCGGCAAGCTGTTGCGTCATGAGGGCAAAAGAGCGCGTCAGCCCCCCGAGCTCATCCTTGCCTTGCAGTACAGCCTTGGGGCTGAGGTTGCCTTGCGCCACTTCGCGCACACCTTCGGCCAACACAAGCAGAGGGCGGGCCAGTTGGTTCCCCAGTATCACGGCCAGCAGCACGGCACCAAAAACGGCCAGAAACAGGCTGAGCGTGAGCGTGCCTATATACATGCGTCGCAACCCTCCCCGCGCCAGGGCACGCTCCTGGTATTCGCGATTGGCTTCCTGTACTGCGACGGAGTTGTCCACCAAAATGGGCGGCAATGGCAGGGTGACCTGCAGGTAGCGCGGCTCCGCCAGAAGGCCCATGCCGGTGCTCGGCACCAAGGCCATGGCGTTGACCCGAACGTTCTGGAGCGCAGCTGGGTCTGCCAGATCGGTCAGGTCTTCGAGCCCTTCGATCTGGCTCACGGCCCGCTGTTGCCGCACCGCACGTAATTGCTGGGGTGTGGGGCGCTCAGGGTTGATGCGAAAGCGCGACTGCCCCACGCTTGCAACCATCTGGCCCGCAGCGCTCCAGAGCACGACATCTGAGGCACCTAGCTGGTCTCGAATGCGTTCCAGCGCCAGCACTGCCGTGGAGTCCGGCACCTGCGCCAACTGGGTGCTGGCGTTGCGCGTGCGGGTGGCCATGTCCGTGGCCTGCATTTCCAGCGTAGCACGCGCCAGGTTAACGCCGGCCGCCAACGCGCCCTCCACTTTGACATCAAACCAACTTTCGATGGAGCGCGACACAAACTGGTAGGAGACAAAGTAGATCATCAGCCCCGGCGCCAGCCCGACCAGGGCAAAAATAGCAGCCAGCTTGACCAACAGGCGGCTGCCAAAACGCCCACGCCGCAGGCGCATGAACAACCGCAAGGCCACCCAGGCCAAGACGGCCACCAACAGCACCGCCACCACGACGTTGATGCCGAACAGCCAAGCATAATTGCGCTCGTACAGCACCCTGTTGTTGGTGGTCAGGGTCAGCAGGAACAGTAGCACCAAGCCAATGGCCACCATGACGGCAGCCCCTACACCCAGCGCCCAACGCACCGCGTTCGAGGGGCGCTGAGCCTCGCCAGTGCGGCTCATCGCCCCTGCTCCATCGTCAAGCGCTGGTTGCGCACCAAGGAGAGATTCCAGCCCGACCGGCCCATGGCTCCAATCTGCAAGGGCCGGGGCATCTGCGACATGTCTAGCCAAAACCGCAGGTTCACGTTGTAGCGCGCTTGCGGGTCAATGGTTTGGGGCTCCGTAATTTTCCAGCGGGCAATACGTTGCATGGTCGCGAGAACGTCGCCCAGTTCATCGAAATTCTGGCCAAAAACCACACCCAGGCCGCTGCCCTCGAAGGGGACAGGCGACACGTTCAGGCGCCAGCGGCGGGTCAGAGGCTGGTAGCTCAAACGCATATAGCGTGCCGTGGTTTCGACGCGCTGGTCGTACCAGTACCAACGATCCCGCACCAATTCCGCTTCGGTGACGAAATACATCGGTATGCCCTTGTGCAGGGCATCTTCCACCAGCGTCGGCAGGTCGAACTGCAATACGGCGCTGAGGAATACCCCTTCCTCGGTCCATTCCAGTCCCATCTCTGGAATGCTCGCACGGCTTTCTGCATGCACAGGCAGGCTGAGGGTCAGCCAGACCGCCACCCACCAATACAGCCAACCACGGGCCCAGTGGCGCGCCATGGATGCGTCAGGCCGGTGCTTTTTGAAGCAATGCGTAGAAAAAGCCGTCATGTTCACCTGGCTGATTGTCCGGGACTGCTTTCCCCTTGGTACCCATGCCAGGCAATAAATGGCCCGGGGAGGGCAAGAGTTTGGCATCTTTGTGGTGCGCAAGAAACGCTTGCACTTGCCCATCGCCCTCGGCCCGGAAGACAGAGCAAGTGCAGTACAGCAGGCGGCCACCCGGTCGTAGCAGCGGCCAGAGGGTGGCCAGCAACTGGGCCTGGATAGCGGCCAATTGCGCTATATCGCTCTCCCGGCGCAGCCAACGCACATCGGGATGGCGGCGCACGATGCCCGAGGCTGTGCACGGCGCGTCCAGCAAGATCGCATCAAACGGCTGGCCGCCGCAATGCGTTTGCCACCAGTCCTGCGGCCGCCCTGCATCGGCTGCCAGCACCTGGGCGTGTAGCCCCAGGCGTTCCAGCGTGCCGCGGATACGCTCGCAGCGCTCAGGGTCCACATCCAGCGCGGTCACCTGCAGGGCCGCATCGGGGCCTGCCCATTCCAGCAAGTGCGCGGTCTTGCCACCGGGCGCTGCGCACGCATCAAGGACACGCATGGGACGTTCAAATGCGAGCCCGTCCAGGAGCAAGGGCGCGGCCATCTGGGCCGCCGCGTCCTGCACGGAAGCCAGTCCGTCAAAGAAGCCCGGTAGGTCCGACACGGGTAACGCACGGTGCAGCACCAGGCCGCTGTCTCCTATGGCATGTGATTCACAATTGATAGCTGCTAGCGCTTGCTGGTAAAGCGCTGGAGTGGTTTTTTGTCTATTTATTCTTAGCACCATCGGTGCCTGGGTATTGTTGGCCTGCAGAATCTGCTGCCACTGCGTGGGGTGGTCTTGCTGCACGCGGTGTACCCACCAGCGGGGGTGATTCCATCGGGCCTGCGGGTCATCGTGCGTGGCCTGCAATAGTGATTCACGTTCACGCAGAAAACGGCGCAGGCAGGCGTTGATGAAGGCAGCCTGCGTTCGCGTAGCGCTATTGCCTTTGGCCGCATCCACGGCCTGATTCACCAGGGTGAAGGGTTCGTAGGGAGCGTTGTCGGCATCGCACATCAGCGCCAGCGCCGTACACAACAGTGCATCTGCCGGAGGAGATGGTTTGCGGGGGGCCAACTGCGTTCGCAAGGCTTCGGCCTGGCCAAGAGAGCGCAATACCTGGAACAGCAAGGCCTGTACCCCGGGCCGCTGCGATGCAGGGACCGCATCCAGCACCACGCTGCCCGAACGACCGGCCCGAATGTCCTGTAAGCCCCGTGCCACTGACTGGAGCAGGCGCGACAACGCCACACTGCCGCCAGTGGGGGGCGCGCCGGTGGGTACACGTCTCTGGTTTTGTCCAGGTGGCCCGCTAGCAACGAGGGTCTGTGGGGTGTTCTGTTTCGGCGAAATGGTCACAAATATCGCTCCAATGGGGAATTTCCTGCATGCGGCGTCCCACTGCACCCGTCGGTAAGAAAAGGGGCTCCACAAAGAAAAAACTCCCGGACTGCCTTGGTCAGGACAGTCCGGGAGCATTCAACCGCCTTGGAGGCGTTTAATCGGCAGCAGCCGCTGCCGCGCCGGCGGCATCCGGTTCACCGTCGGGTTCGACGGCTTCCGCCATGCCTTCCATTTCGGCAGCTTCAGCCTCGGCGATGGCGCGGCGCTCAGCGTCGTCCATAGCGTCCTTGGCTTTGCGTGCCTGGTGGTAAGCCATGCCGGTGCCCGCAGGAATCAGGCGGCCCACGATGACGTTTTCCTTCAGGCCACGCAGCTCGTCGCGCTTGCCCATGATGGCAGCCTCGGTGAGCACACGGGTCGTTTCCTGGAAGGAAGCGGCCGAAATGAACGAGTCGGTGGACAGCGACGCCTTCGTGATACCCAGCAACAGATTGGTGTAGGTTGCGGGCAGCTTGCCCGCGGCCTGCAGTGCATCGTTGGTGTTGAGCATCTCGGAGCGCTCGACCTGCTCGCCTGCGATGTAGCCCGAATCACCCGAGTTTTCCACCACGACGCGGCGCAGCATCTGGCGCACGATCACTTCAATGTGCTTGTCGTTGATCTTCACACCCTGCAAGCGATACACGTCCTGCACTTCATCAACGATGTAGCGCGACAGTTCCTCAATGCCTAACAGACGCAGGATGTCCTGCGGGTCGGCCGGGCCGTCCACGATCGACTCGCCGCGGTTGACCACCTGGCCTTCGTGCACCAAGATGTTCTTTTCCTTGGGCACCAGCTCTTCAGACACCTTACCTTCGGGGTCAGTGATCTGCAGACGAATTTTGCCCTTGGTTTCCTTGCCGAACGACACTGTGCCGGTGGCCTCGGCCAGCGTACCCTTGTCCTTGGGCGTACGGGCTTCGAACAGCTCAGCCACACGGGGCAAACCACCGGTAATGTCGCGTGTCTTCTGGCCTTCGATCGGGATACGGGCCAGCACTTCGCCGGGGCCCACATCCATGCCGTCACGTACCTGGATCAGCGCACCAATCTGGAAGCCGATGGTCACCGAGTGGTCGGTTCCAGGAATCTTCACTTCGTTGCCGTTGGCATCGATCAGCTTGACCTGGGGCTTGACCACCTTGGCCGAACCAC
>JAUYGP010000570.1 GCA_030690515.1 Giesbergeria sp. | reverse complement strand
CGGGCGGCATGGCGGTCGATTCGGTGCTTGCTGCGGCTGAGGAACAGCGACAGGCCGTAGAAGGCGTTGATGGACCAATAAGGGAAGACCGTCCAGTCCCAGAACGGGATGGCGTGCTCCCAGTCGAACACCACCGTGGGCACCTGCCCAGCGTTCCAGCGCTCCAACGCCCACCAATTGGCCACGCCATAGGTAAGGTAGAACAGCGGCGCGAGCAGGGCCAGCCAGGCGAGCGAGCGCCGCCAGGGCCAGGGCGTGCGCGCAGTCACTGGACTACCCTCCGTGCTGCGCACTGCGGGGTTGAGCGCCTTCGGAGCGGCCGGGCGCCGCTCATGCCGCCTCGCGCACCGCCAGCGACACGGTGAAAATGCCCCACTCGTCGATGCGTTGCGTGATCTTTCTGAAACCGGCTGCCGCCACGAGCTGGTCCATCTCGGCCTGCGTGCGGCGGCGCATCACCCAGGCCTGGCCCTGGCGGTGGCTTGTGAGGGCGCGCGCGATCATCTCCAGCTGTGGGTGCCACGGCTGGCCGGTGTAGACCAGGTAGCCGCCCGGCTCCACCGCGTCGGCCACGCCGGCCAATGAGCGGCTGACCATGGTGTTGTCCGGGAACAATTCGTACAGGCCTGAGACCGTGACCAAGGTGGGACGCGGCGTGGCGCTGGCCACTTGGTTGCGATCAAACGCGTCGGCCTTCTCAAAACGCGCGGTGGGCTGCAGGCCACGCTGCGCGATCAACGCCTGGCCGTCGCGCACGTTGATGTCGCTGTAGTCGCGCAGCAGCACCGAGGCCACCGGCACCGGGCTGCTGGCCACGGCATCGAGCACATAACGCCCATGGCCGGCGGCGATGTCCATCAGCCGCACCTCGCGCCCAGCGGTGGTCAGGCGCTGCATGGCTTCTCGAAGCAACTCCTCCACATGCAGCTTGCGCTGGCGGATGCCGCGCCAACCAATGGAGTCCAGGTATGCGCGGTCGATCAGACCACCCACCAGCGGTGCGCCCTTGGCCTGATCGCGGTACACGTAGTCCAGCGTGCTGCCGGAGTCGAAGCCGGTTTCATGGCCCAGGCGAACGCCGTCAGACAGCAAGCCGCCCAGTTTGAGCCCGGCGCGCGTGCCGGCCCAGTACAGACCGCGCGGCGACAGCGGCGAGAGCGGTTGGGCGAGTTCACGCGCTTCGTCTGCGGTGGCGCCATGCTGGTCGGCGTGCAGCAGACTGACGGCTGGCGCTGGCGCGTCGAACTGCTTCAGCAGAAAGCCGCGCAAGGCCTGCAGGGCGACAGCACGGTCACGCTCGCCCAGGGTGTCGTGATAGAAGCCGGGCAGTTCCAGCTTCTCTTTCACCGCGCTGCCCAGCCTTGCGAAAAACTGGTGCTGCGGCTTGTGGTGCACCACCCAGTCGGCACCTGAGATGAGCAGCTGTGTGGGCACCACGATGGCCTGCGCGTCGGCCACCACGCGCTCTGCCGCGTTGTACAGGTCGAGCAGGATGTTGACCGCGATCGGGCGCGAGATCAGGGGGTCGGCCTCGTAGCTGGCGATGCGTTCGGGGTCGTGGGTGAGGAATTTGGCCTTGACATAGCTGTTCACGAAGAACAGCCCGCGCAGCTTGTGCATCAGGCCCAGGCCGGCGCGCGCAAAGGGCACGTACAGCTTCACCTTGAACGCGGGCGAGGCCAGCGACATGCC
>JAUYGP010000547.1 GCA_030690515.1 Giesbergeria sp. | reverse complement strand
CGCATTGACGCGACTAACGGCATTGGCGACCGCAACCGGGTTGGCATTGTTCGGATCACCCGGCGCGAAGCCGATGAAGTCGAAATTGCGCACGGTGATGTCGGTCATCTGCCCAAAAATGCCACGCACCGGGCCCTGGTCGCCGTCTCCGTCGCGGTCAGGCGTATGGGAGACGACGGTGTGCCGCACCTGCCCCGAGGCATCGGTAACGGTCCGCTCAAACAACTGCGGATGGCCCAGCAATGCCTGCTCTACATAAGGCCGGACGATGGCGTAATCCTTCTCTCCCAGAACCTCCCGGGCCGTGAGGCCGCGCAGCGCCTCGGCCGTGCGCCCATACTGGGCGCTGCTGGTTTTGTTGACAAAGCGGTTGCGCTGATCGCTGTCCCAGTAGCTGACCATGGAAGGCAGGTTGTCCAGGATGGTGCGCAGATAGTGCTCGGCCTGCTGCAACTGGCCTGCGACCTGCTGGCGCCTGCGCAGTTCACGGGTCAGCAAAGCCGCCAGCACCACCCCGGCCAACATCAGCAGCAGGGCAAACCCGCCCAGCACCACGGCGCTGCGGCGCCAGCCGGCCAGGATCGACTGGGTGGACTGCGCTACGCTGAGAATGAGCGGATAGTCCCCCACCTGCCGGAAGGTGTAGAAACGCTCAACGCCGTCCAGCACGGAGGTGCCCAAGAAACTACCACTGCGTTCGGCCTGGATGCGCCGCAGGTTGTCCGTCCCTGCGATGGACTTTCCTACGTCGTCTTCACGGTACGGAAAACGCACAACCACGGTACCGTCAGAGCGAAACAGGGTGATGCCACTGTGCTCGCCCAGATCAAGCGCCGAGAGCAACTCGCTGAAATATTCAATGCGCAATCCCCCGACCACGACACCGGCAAAGCGGCCATCGGCTTGGTAATAAGGCCGCGCCATGGCCAGCGTATGTTTTCCCGTCACCCGGGAATACAGTGGCGCATCGATATACAGACCCGTGTAGTTGCCCTGCTGGAGCGCCTGAAAATACCCACGATCGGCCAAATTGGCCTTCCGGGGCTCGACGCCTCCGGAGTCGAACACCACATCTCCACGGACATCGAGCACCAGCACCCCGGCCGCGCCCCGCTGCCGCAGGGACTGGTCGAACAAGGCGCTATGGCGCTGGCGTGCGGGCAACCCCATGATGTCCGGATCAGACAAACCTGCAACGACACCCTGCAAAGAAAGGTCGTACGCATCGATGGCACGGGCAATGCTGCGGTCGAGGGTTTGCGCCAGACTGGTGTTGATGCGCTGCGTCGCCGTCCAGTGCTCATCCTTCAGTGTCCAGATGGCTCGGGCAAACAAGGCCCCAATGCCCAGTGTCAGCAGCAGGGTGATCAGGGTCAGGAGATGGGTTCGGGTCTTTTGCACGCGGGGCCTGTGTTCTTCGGGCTTCATTGTAGAAGCGCTCGGCAGGGTCACCTTGCACGGCGACCCCCGCATCACGGCCCGCTGGCCTTGACCCCCGCGCCACGCACCTCGATACGCACCTCGTCCAGCACCGTGCCCCGGGCATCGGTCAGTTGAACCACATGGCGCCCCGGCCAGGGCAGCCAGGCCCATTGCGCGCCCCGGCCTACGGGCTTGCCGTCCATGCGCCAGCGCAGCGGCATGCCCGGCGCATGGCCGCCCGCAGCGAACTGCAGGCGCTGGCGCAGCGGGGGAATATCGGGGTCCAACGCAATGATGGTGCCCGACACCGGGGCGGCGATGTGGACAGCGGAAACCGGCGCGGACTCGCCCGCATTCGCGGTCGCTGGCACTCCATTTTTAAGATGTTTTTGGCCTCTAGCGCCCGTCGATAAAGCGCCAACAGCTACTGTATCAATAGCAAACAAGGACTGTTGCGTGCCCGGCACAAACCATTCGCTGCGCGCCGCCTCCAGCGGCAGGGGGCTGCCAGGGGCGGGCCCAAAGTGCACGGCGGTGCGCACCAGGGTGCGCGGCGGTGCGGGCGCGCGGCTGGGCGTGTGCGCGTGCAGGTAGGCCATCACGGCCGCCCAGACCGGGGCCGCGCCGCTGCTGCCGCTCACATCGTGCATGGCCGCGCCGCTGGCGTTGCCCACCCACACGCCCACGGTGTAGCGTGCAGACCATCCCACGGCCCAGTTGTCGCGCATGTCCTTGCTGGTGCCGGTTTTGACGGCGCTCCAGAAGCGCGTGGCCAGCACGCTGTCGGTGCCGAAGGTGCGCGCCCGGGCGTTGCCGTCGGACAGGATGTCGCCCACGATGAACGCCGCCTGCGCATCGAGCACCGGCCGCAGGGCAGGCGGCACCTGGCGCGCGGGCAGCACCGGCGGAGCCACCGGGCTGTAGCGCCCCCCATTGGCCAGGGCGCGGTAGGCGTTGGCCAGGTGCAGCAGGGGCACCTCGCTGCTGCCCAGCGCCAGGCTATAGCCAAAGTAGCCCCCACTCTCGCGCAGCGGCAGGCCCAGCGCCACGAGTTGCCGAAAGAACGCATCGGGCGACACCATGACCAGGGTGCGCACCGCCGGCACATTGAGCGAGGACGCCAGCGCCGTGCGCACCGACACCCAGCCCTTGAACTGGCGGTCGTAGTTTTGCGGAATGTAGAGCCCCCCCGCTGTGGCGATATGGGCGGGCGAATCATCAACGAGCGAGGCCGCCGTCAGCCGCCGCTCGGCTATCGCCTGTGCGTACAAGAAGGGCTTGAGCGTGGAGCCCGGCTGGCGCAGCGCCAGCACGCCATCGACCTCGGCCGCCTGGCTGAGCAGGCCCGACGAACCCACCCAGGCCAGCACCTCGCCCGTGGCGTTGTCGAGCACCACAATGGCGCCGTCTTCCACCTGGCGGCCCTGTAACTCGCGCAGGTGCTGCTCCAGCGTTTGCACGGCAAAGCGCTGCAAGGGGGCGCGCAGCGTGGTGGTGATGCGCGCCGGGGGCGCCGCCCCGCCCTCTGCCTGCGCCAGCGCCCGCCGCGCAAAATGCGGCGCCACGCCTTCGCTGGCGGCCCAGCCGCGCCGCTGCAAGGCGGCGCTGACAAACAAGTCGAGCGCATCGCAATCGACCCGCGGCCCTGGCGCCTTGCCCTGCATGTCG
>JAUYGP010000536.1 GCA_030690515.1 Giesbergeria sp. | reverse complement strand
CCCCGTGGCAACGCCAAAGCGTGCATTGATGCGCCCCAGATCCAGCGCCTGTGCATCGGTGGGTTGCCAGCCCACATAGGCTTCCTTGAGGGTGTTGATGCTGTGTTCTGTGCTGTGTTGTGCTGGCCAGTCCAGGTCCAGACGGTTCACCAACACACCGCGCCAGCCTGGGGCCAACGACTTGTCCAGTTGCAGATCCAGTGACAGGCGCTGGTTGCCGTGCGTACCCACCGGGTTGCGCACTTGGCCTGCGGCCATTTCAGCAAACCAGTGCCAGTCACTGGCAGCGACAGAAGGTGGTGGGGGCGTGTCGGCCAGCAGCAGCGCGTCGAAGTCGCTGCCTTGCGCTGCAGCTACTGTGTACGCCACGGCTGCAGCCAGTGCCCCCAGCCAGTGCCACGATGGCCGTGTTTTCTCCAAGTCCGGTTGCATGGTGCTACTCGGGCTTGAACCGGGGCAGGTAGTCCCGCTGCAACCAGGCGTCGGGCACCTCGCGCTTTGCCCAATCGGAAAACCGCATCACCGTGACCCATTGGGGGTCGAGCCCGTCAATGATCACGGTTTCGGTGGGGCGCTCTTGCCCCAGCTGGCGTTGGTAGCGGCGGAAGTAGGCGGTTTTGAGCAACTGACCGCTGTCGGCAAAGTAGCGGGCCTTGATGGGCTGACTGTTGCCGGTGTCAATCCAAAGCTCGATGCGGGGGTAGCTGACGTCGTTGGTTTGTGCACTCAGGGTCAGCCGGTAGCATCGGCGCGTTTTGCGTTCGCCGTCCTGCATGTCTTCCTCGCCCTCCAGGGTGGCTTGGTAGTCCTTGGCCAGGTTGACGGTGACCACGTCGCCGTTGGATGCCTGGCCCAGCAAGCGCTGCTGGGGCGACAGGCGGATGCTTGCCTTGCTGCCAGGGTCGAAGAACCACAGGTCCTTGCCACTGTAGAGCATGAGTTTGTTGGCATCGCGTGCCGGCGCCACAAAGCGCACCAGGTTGCGATACTGTCCGCCGCTGGTGTCGGCCTTGGAGTAAATCGCCAGCGTGCTGGTATCGGTCTGCTGGCCGTTGCGGTATTCGATCAGCGTGTTGGTCAACCCGAACGAAAAGTCGGGGTTGCGCACCGCATCGCTGGCGGCCAGGATGTCCTGCGCAGTGGGTGCGCCAAAGGCCGGCCCCAGGCCTGCCGCCAGCATCCGCAGCAGGGATATGCATTGTTTTTTCATAGTCATTTGTCCTTCAGGTATGGCGAAGGGCGTCCACGATCAAGAGCCGGGCGGCGCGTCTGGCTGGCCACCAGGCGGACAGCCCCGCCACCATCACCAGGCCTGCAGCGCTGCCAGCGACCATGGCCCAGGCGCCCCAGACGCGCACTTTGAGTGGGTAAGCGTATACATAGCCGGGTGGGGTCCAGGTCAAGCCACTGTGGTTGATGAGCGTGGCCAGCAGCAGGGCGAGCACGGAGCCCAGCACGGCTCCGGCCACCCCCAGCACCAAGCCTTCGCACACAAACAGACGGCGAATGCCGCCCTGGCGCAGCCCTATGGCCCGCAACGTTCCGATCTCGGTGGTGCGTTCGACCACCGCCATGCTCATGGTGTTGCCCACCGTGAACAGCACAATCACACCAATCAACGTGGCGATGAAACCAAATACCGATTGAAAGAACTCGATGGTCTGGCCGTAGATCGGCGCCAGGGTTTCATAGTCCACTATTTCCAGCTGACTGTCTGGCTTGCCGGTTTCAAGCATTTGCTCCAAGCGGGCCTTGGCTTCGGACATTTGCGCCGTATGCTGCAACTGGATCTGGATGGCGGTGACCTGGGGAGCGCCTGCGCCATACACCAGGCGCTGGGCTTGCGCCAGGTGCATCATGGTGTAGCTGTCGTCAAACTCCTTGAGCCCGAAGTTTTCGGCTTTCACCACGTTCAGGCCAACGACATTGGGCGCGCCATGCACTGTGGCTGCCAGCATTTCTATGTGTGTTTGCGGCGCATTGGGTGCGGCTTGGGTCTCCTGCGCAGACAGGGCAAGGATGTCGTCGGGTGCTGGCGCGCCGGATGCCACGCTGGGTTTGGCCGGTGACTGGCAGGGCCGAACACCCAGCGCCTGGCACAACTGCAGTTTGCGCGCCACGCCGGTGCCGATCACGATCGAGTCTGCGGGTGTATTGAGCAGTGCAATAGGTGGCGCGTAGCTCATGTTGCCGTAATCGTCCCATTCGCGCAGTTGTGCTTGCTCAGGCGCTACGACGCCAGATGAAAAAACGTTGGTGGAGACACCCGCTGCAAAGTTGCCAGCAATACCGCCGAGTTGCAGTTTGGGGGTGGCCACCGTCAGCAGAGGCGCCAGCACTGGGTCGCTGCGCACTTGTCCCAGCATCGGCGCATAGTCTGCGATGGCGTAGTCGGCCGGGTTGCCGCTGCCATAGAGAAAGTAATCTTTGCGCTGAATCTGCAAGTGCCCATGCAATTGCACATAGCCTGTCTGCATGGCGTAGATGGTGCTGCCTGCGTAGCCACCAAACAGCAATATGGCGCACAAGCCGATCACCATGGCCAGCAAGGTGGCCAGCGAACGGCGGCGGTTGCGCAGCAGGTTGCGCAGTGCAAGGGAGAGGGTGTTCATGCCGACACCTCCGCCACTTCGGTGCGCCGTTCAATGGAGGTGATGCGCCCGTCGCGGATCACCACCGTATCGTCGGCCGCCGCCTGAACCTGTGGATCGTGCGACGAAAAGACGAAAGAAACATGGTGCTCGCGCTGCATCTGGCGCATCAGCGCGATGATGGACGCGCCGGTATGGCTGTCCAGGTTGGCGGTGGGCTCGTCGGCCAGCACCAGCGCTGGGGCGGGGGCCAGTGCGCGGGCAATCGCAACACGTTGGCGTTGCCCGCCAGAGAGCTGGCCCGGCAGGTTCTGGGCCTTGTCCGAAAGCCCCACGGCGTCCAGCAGTGAGCGCACCCGCTCCCGTCGCTGCGCTGCTGGCATGTTGCCCAACCGCAAGGGATACTCGATGTTTTCGTAGGCAGTTAGCACCTGTAGCAGATTGAAGTTCTGGAAGATGAAACCGAGGTGGCTTGCGCGAAAATCCGATAAGGCATCGTCCGGCAAGGCCAGAACATTCTGCCCAGCCACGATGACCTCGCCTTGATCTGGCCGGTCGATGCAGCCCATGACGTTGAGCAGCGTGGTCTTGCCGCTGCCCGAAGGGCCGGAAATGACGGTAAAGCAATTGGCCCGTATTTCGAGACTCACTTCGCTGAGAGCTGGAACCTTGATGCTGTCAAGCAGATAGGTTTTGCAAACATTTTTCAGGATGACGGGGTGCATGGTGTTGGATGGGTGGCGGTCTGGGGCGGAATGCTCTGTGGTCCGCAGTGTCTCTGGTTGCGTGGGGCGGTGTATTGAACGATTCCGACATGGACGCGCCACCTAGAATCGCGGCATGACCTTGCCCGCAATTGCACCACCAGCCCAGGATGCACGCTGCTTCATGCTGGCGCCACGCCCGTCCCTGGCCGCGTGCGTACGGGGCCATATCGTGCGCAGCACAGTGGGACTGGAGCTTGACCACGAACAACGGTTCAACCACTTTCCTGCGTCTCCGCTGTGTGCGATTTGCTGGTTGTTTCAGGGCGATGCGGCGGTTGTCCGGCGCGGTGACCGGTGGATCCACGAGGCCACGCCGCGCATTGCGCTGATTGGCCCGCACAGCGGGCCAGTGGTCAGCCATAACCCCGGCGCCGTGGAAGCACTGATGGTGGCGATGACCCCCGCGGCGGTGCAGGCGCTCAGTGGGGTGTCGATCAGCGCATTGATCAACCGTGTGGTCCCGCTGGAGGATGTGTTCGACGCCTCCTGGCTGACCATGGCGCAGACGGTTCTTCAAGCACCTGACGATGCCAGTCGTATCCACCTGGTGGAAGAATTTTTAGAGCCCCGTTGGGCGCTTGTGCGCGACAGTGCGGTGTCCCGGGCAGATCGTTTTCGCTACTGGGTGGAGAACCTGGGGTTGCGTGCGTTGCAGTCTGGGGTGGGCAGCAGCCTGCGCCAGGCAGAGCGGCGTATCAAACATTGGGCCGGCATGCCGATGCGCGATCTTCGGCGCATGGTGCGGGCCGAAGATGCTTTTTTTCGTGCAGCGTTGGCCTATGAGGACGGTTCGCTGGATCTGGCGGGGGTGGCTGCGGACGGTGGTTACGCCGATCAGGCGCACATGTGTCGCGAGGTGCGGCGTATCACGGGCCTTAGTCCGGTAGCGCTGCTCAAAGCCATCGAGCAGGACGAGATGTATTGGGTGTACAGGCTGCGCGACGTTTGATGCGGGCTTGCGATCAAGCGATCACAGGCGTGCAGCAGCGGCATGCAATCGATTTTTTCCACGCGGAGAAACAGATTTTGGTGCGCGCGCGTATCAGGCAGCGCTGCACCATAGGCGACCTATGGCGACTGCAAGAGCCGGTCCGTAATGTGCTCCCAGTGTGTGGGCTCCACAGGCGTGATGGAGAGGCGGTTGCCTCTCTTCAAAACCCGCAGTTCCGCCAGCGCCGGATTATCTCGCAGCTCGGCCAGTGAAACCAGCCGCGTCTTGTGCAGCGCTTGTACGTCCACCAGGAGCCAGCGTGGTTTGTCGGTGGGTGATTTTGCGTCGTAGTAGGGCGATGCGGGGTCGAACTGTGTGGGATCGGGCCGTGTGCAGGACGCCACCCGTGCGATGCCCGCAATAGCCGGCTCGGGGCAGCTGGAGTGGTAGAACAGCACCCCATCGCCCTCCCGCATTTCGTCACGCATGAAGTTGCGCGCCTGGTAGTTGCGCACGCCGGTCCAGGGCACCGTGCGGTCGGGGGCGGCCAGGGCGTCGTCGATGGAGCATTCCTGGGGTTCGGATTTCATCAGCCAGTAGCGGGGGGCGCGGGTCATGGGCGCATTTTGGCAAAAAGAACCGGGTTCCGCGCGCCGCTGTATCGCTCGAACATCCCAGGCGCCTGGGTATCTGGGGCTCCCATAAAGATGCGTGTAGCCTGTAGATCGCAGCGGCGTCGTGGGTCGCTGCCCTGGCTGTGCAGGTGCCTTGAGCGCTCTGCAAGATCAGGGCAGGACGTTGCCGAGCCTGTTGCTTTTCAATTTCTTGGCCTCGTACATCGCCAGATCGGCACGCCGGATCAGCGTATCCGCTTCGATACCATCTTCGGGGTAGCTGGACACACCGATGCTCAGCGAGAGCGATATCGTCCGGCTCTCTATCGTGATGGGTGAGGCGACCGCCGACGCGATTTTTTGTGAGACCAAGGCGGCGTCGCGGGCCTGGGCGAGGTCGGTGACCAAGACCACGAATTCGTCTCCGCCATAGCGGCAAACGAAGTCGACGTCCCGCACAGAACTTGCAATGCAATGCGCGGCGTGCTTGAGCACTTCGTCTCCTACGGCATGTCCCAGGGCGTCGTTGATGCCTTTGAAGCCGTCGATGTCCAAAAACAGGATGGCAATTTGATTGCGGTGGCGGTGGGCGCTGGCGATGGCGTGGTGAAAGCGTTCTTGTAACTGTACGCGATTGGGCAATTGCGTCAGCATGTCCATTCCGTAGGATCGTGAAAGCTCTCCCAATGCCTGGGTGGCCTGCTCGGCGTCGGTTTGGCTTCGCAGGGCCGAGAGGATCAGTTGTTCGTTGACTTCAATCAGAGTGATGCGGTCATCGCCGTCGCGTTGCCCGCGCGCACCGGCGATCTGCTGCTTCACATCCGCCAAGACAGCGCGGGCCTGTGCCACTTGCTGGTGCAGGTCGTGCAGTTCATTTGCCACATGTGGTGTAGCGGGAAACTTGTCGGGCGTATTGTTCAATGGGTGCGAGTCAATAAGAGCGAAACACTACACTAGACAGTATGTTTCTTGCTTGATGCCGAAGGCAGTAGGCGCAAAGGCTGCTTGCTTGTCGGCCTGCCGCCGAGCAGCCCCTCTTTGTCGGCAAGGCGTTCGCCGACATGGATGCCAT
>JAUYGP010000514.1 GCA_030690515.1 Giesbergeria sp. | reverse complement strand
TCCAGCCCCGCATGCAGGGCGGACTGCCCCGTGAACGGATCGATACGAAAACCGAACGTTGAACCTGCCGTCGTGCCCGGCACGGGGATCTCGGTGGGAACCATGTATTTGCTGATGCGCTGGTCAAACAGGCGCGACTCCAGCACGGTCATCAGGTCGATGCGCTGGCCCGCCACCTGTTCCAGCTCCGCAATGCTGGCCTCCAGTTCCTGCACGGTGAGGGAGCGCGCAGACAACAAGGCCCCTCCCATGCCTGGCACCCGCGCCTTGTCCGCCGAGGGCGTGATGCCTGCCAATCCAGAAACGCGGTCGCCCAGGGATTCGAGCTCTACCATGCGCGCCTGCATTTCACCCAGCTTGCGGGCAATGGCATCCAGGTTCTGCCGCATGAAACGGTCACGCTGGTCGAATTCGTCCTGCACCACCAGCCGCACCAGGGAACCGACCACTGGCCAGCCTTCCCGCGCTCCCTTGAGGAACACCAGATGGTAGAGAAGGGCTGCCACGCACATCAGCACCAGGGACGCGGCCAAGGCCGCTGCCACCAGCCGCCCCCCCGTCAACTGGAGTGTCCGGCAGCGCGTGAGTCGCGAGTCCATGATAATCAGCTGCATTCTTGACTTCCTGTCTTTCCCAAGCACCTATGCACCGCCGCCATCACGCCGTGACACTGCAGCAAGCAGCCGACGAATCACCCATGCTGGCGAAACTGACGGCGCTCACGCGGGAATCGAGTGAACGGCTCCGAGCGGTGGAATCCTTGATTCCGCCTGCACTGCGCCCTGCACTGCAGGCTGGACCCATCGAAGGCCAGACCTGGTGCCTGGTGGTGCGAAACAACGCAGCAGCGGCCAAACTGCGCCAACTGTTGCCTGCCATGCAGGCCCATCTGCGCAGCAAGGGGTGGGAGGTTAACGTGATTCGCCTGAAAATTCAAACCGGCCCCGCTTAAACGCGAGGGAAAACCCTTGATTGCGGTGCGATTTCAATCCCGGCTGCGCAGCGTTCGGCTGAGCAGCATGACTGGCACCAACCCCACCAACACCAGCGCCAACGAGGGCAATGCCGCCTCACCCAGACGCTCATCGCGGGCCAGTTGGTAGGCCACGACAGCCAGCGTGTCGCTATTGAAGGGGCGCAGCACCATCGTAGCGGGCAGCTCCTTCATCACATCCACAAATACCAGCAACGCCGCAGCAGCGGTCGAGCGACGCAGCAATGGCCAGTGCACGCGGGCCAGCAGCCGACCACTGCGAGCACCCAGCATGCGCGCCGAATCGTCCAGGCTCCCCGGAATGCGGGCATAGCCGCTTTGCACCGACTGGAGCGCCACGGCACAAAACCGCACCAGATAGGCCCAGACAATGCCCACCGCCGTGGTGGTCACCAGCGCCCCCACCCCCCAGCCGGGCACCCGTTCTTGCAACCAACCCACTGGCAGCAGCAACCCCACCACGATGACCGCACCCGGCACGGCGTAGCCCACGCTGGCAAGGCGCACCACACCGCGCGTCAGCAGATCAGGACGGCGGCGCACCGCAAAGGCCAGCGCCAGCGCCACCAGAACAGCCAGCCCGGCAGTGATGCCCCCCAGACGCACACTGTTCCAGGCCCATTCCAGAAAGCGCCCCCAAGGCAGTACCGACCAATCGGAGGCCAAAGGGCGCAGCATGAAGCCGACCGGCGCCACAAAACCCATCAGTACCGGCACCGTGCACACCGCCCACGCTAGCCAGCGGCGCATGCCGTGCAGGGGCACCGGCAAGGCCTCGTTCGCGGCGGCATGGCCCGGCCCCGCCGCTGAAAACCGCATGCGCCGCTGGGCGCGGTGCTCCAGCCACAGCAATCCCATGACCAGCGCCAGCAGCATGGTGGAGAGCTGCGCCGCCGCCGTGCGGTTGTCCATGGACAGCCAAGCCTTGAGAATGCCCGTGGTAAAGGTCTGGATGCCAAAGTAGCTGGTCACGCCAAAATCGGCCAGTGTCTCCATGAGCACCAATGCCACACCGGCGGCCACAGCCGGGCGGGCCAGGGGCAGAGCAATCGTGATGATGCGGCGCGAGAGCGGTGCACCGAGCAGGCGCGCGGCCTCCATCAGGTGGGCCGCACGCTCACCCAGCGCCGTGCGCGCGAGCAGATACACATAGGGGTAGAGCGAAAAAAGAAACACCCAGACAGCGCCCCACAGGCTGCGCACCTCGGGCAGCAGGCGACCTTCCAGTCCGAACGCAGCGCGCAGACCCACCTGCAGCGGACCGCTGAACTGCAGAAAATCGGTATACGCATAGGCCGTGACATAGGCCGGCATGGCCAGGGGCAGCAGCAGCAGCCATTCGAACATGCGCCGCCCCGGGAAATCAAACAAGGTCACGACCGCCGCCGCGGCCGTTCCCACCAGCGCGGCGCCCAACCCAACCCACAGGGCGAGCCACAGCGTGGTCCAGACATAGCCCGGCAGCACCGTGGCCGCCATCTCGCGCAGAATGGCTCCGGCGGGCGCCTGCGCGGCCCCCCAGGGCAGCCAAGCCCCTAGCAGCGCGAGCACGGGCAGCGACAGCAGACCGGCCAGCATCAGCAGCGGAAGGGTGCGCAGAACAGCGAGAGGGCGTGGCAAGGTGAGCGACCGGACGGCAAGGATGGAAATGCAGCAGCACTAGACAGGCCCCGCAATCGGGCGTCCGCCAATACAAATGCGAATTCTAAGCATTTCGCCAACACGCCCACCTACAATGAAACCATGTTTTTAGAGGTCTCCCAACTTGAAGTGCGCTATGCCGGTCAGCCACAGGCCGCGGTGCAAGACGTTTCACTGGGGTTGAGCGCAGGCCAGATCGGCGTGCTGATTGGCCCCTCAGGCTGCGGCAAGACGACACTACTGCGCGCAGTGGCTGGCCTCGAGCCCGTGGCGGCGGGCACCATTCGCCTGGGCCAGCAGACCGTTGGCAGCCCGGGGCACAGCCTGCCCCCTGAGCAACGCCGCATCGGCATGGTGTTCCAGGACTATGCACTGTTCCCGCACCTGAGCGTGGGGCAGAACGTAGCCTTTGGTATCCACAGCCTGCCGCGTACGGCACAAGCGGCAAGGGTGACCGAGGTTCTTCAACTGGTCGGGTTGGAAGACAGCGAGAAACGCTTTCCACACGAACTCTCGGGAGGCCAGCAGCAGCGCGTGGCATTGGCCCGGGCACTGGCGCCGCGCCCCCAGCTCATGCTGCTGGACGAACCC
>JAUYGP010000492.1 GCA_030690515.1 Giesbergeria sp. | reverse complement strand
CAGCCTCCAAAGTTTTGCTGTCTCGGCACTTGACTGACATCCAAGTGTATTTCATCAAATGCCAAAGTTTGTCAATTCTGTTGAGTTCTGGACTGTAAGGTGGTAAAAAATGAAGTGTCACTCCTTGTTTTTCCATCAGATTCATTAAGTGTTTGGTTGGGGCCAACAAACGCGCCAACACTGCCACTTGGGCAATCTGCAGCAGAGCTCGCACGCCCGTGGCCGCCGTGGTCCAGCGCACGGCTGAAAAGGCTTTGTGTTTAAGTGTCACGGTTTACGCGCAGTCACAAAATACCCCGCCGCCTCAGCGGCCCAGTTTTTGTCAAGCTTGTCCAGATAGGGCGCGGCTTTTTGGTCGAGGTACCAGATCACAATAAAAACCGCCTTCAGCGCCCAACGTAGCGGCCGTGGGCCACGGATGAGGCGCAGGCTGAAATAGTTGAACTTGAGCAGCCACATGGTGAAAAAGCCAGACTGCGGCTCGACCACCACGTCTAAAAAACCCGCTTTGCCCAGCATGTACTTGAGGCCGTAGGGCGTGTAGCGAAAAAAGTCATACGGTGCCTCGTGTATCCACCATTGCCATGGCACTTGCAGCACCAGCCCCCCCCGGTTTAAGGATGCGAAAGGCTTCGTTGAGCATGGTTTGCGGCTCACACAGGTGCTCCATCACCTGCAGCGAAACCACCGTGTCAGCTACTTCTGAAGCAATGGGCAGCGGCAGATTTAAGTCGGCGGCAATGTCGGCCTTGGTGTTGTGCAGGCTGCCAGCCCAATCGACCGCTATGTATTGCTGCGCATGCTGCAAGAAGAAGTCTTTGTAGGGCGATTCGCCAGCGCCCAGGTCGTAGAGGGTGCCTTTGTAGTGGGGAATGGATTTTTCTAAAAAGTGGTCACTGGTTTGGTAAGCAAGCCAGTTGTAGGCGCGGCGGTTGGTGTGGTTTTTGCTGATCATGTTGTTTGTCTTCAAACGGCCCCCAGGGCAACGTCGATAAGGTGGCGGGTTTTGGTGCGCTGTGTTTCGCGGCCCCAGTGGGCTTGAATGAGCTGCGTGTTTGTCAATTGCTGGAAAAAAGGGACGCTACCCTATTTTTTGTGAAAAATGATGTGCAGACATCAGCAACGGCTGAAAAGTGGACGGCTACCCTTCGATTGCAATTTGCGTGGGTATCTGTAGGCGCGCAGCCCTCGCCGCTCCTACAGAGTCATGAAAGCAGTCTGACGATTTGTAAAGGGTTGCGTCCCCTTTTTCCCCTTGTTAATGACTCTACGGTATGTTTAGTGTGTTGTGCACGATTGTAAACAAAGAGTGCAATAGGAGCAAAAGTTTTGTCAACAAGAGAATTGTTATTCATTTATTTTTTATTGTGGGTTATTTATATTGAGAAAAATGCTTTATTTCAGGACTGTTTAATTATTAAATATATATTATATATTATTAATTTTTGAATATCACAAGCATTAACACTGCTATAATTTATTTTTTTAATACACAGCGCTGCATTGCGTGCAAAGTTGTTGATGATCGAATCCCGGACAAAACGTTAATTTATAAAGGCAAGAAGAATCAGCACAACATTTGCTACACCCGTGCTAGGCAGGCAGGCTGACGGTAAGCTTTTGATTGATAATTTCTACGTGTCTATTCCAAGAGTCTTTGCTGTAGCCATTGTTATGTATAAGAAATGTGCTATCGGTATTGAAATTTATACGCAGAAAAATTTAATAGCCACAGCTTAATCGCGCAAACATATTGGACAAGTGTTTGACAATTCATCAGTGGTTAAGGAACCAACACACGCTGGCGCCCAGCCAAATGCATCATCGCCAAAACCCACTCTCGATTTAGCAGGAAACTTAACCATAGATAAAGGGGGACGGCAGAAACCATCGCGATGCCTAGTCTCAAATAGATATCGTTCACAAGGCTTCCTGCAAAATACCCCACCCCAAAAGCGCCACCAGCCAGAAAAAACGGCCTCAACGCCGCTACCGAATATTCCCATAACCCCGCCTTGCACACTGGCCGCACCATCACATACCAGCCTGGAACAAACAGCGCAACCTGCAACCCCAGCAGCCCCCAAGCCAATCCCATGGTGCCGTACTGTGAACACACCCAAAGCATGGGCGGCACCACCAGTAACATTGCCAGATTCCATTTGAGCGACAGATCAGCCCGACCCATACCTAGCAACAGGCTACCGACCGGGTTGCCGGTGGATCTGATAAAACCCAAAATAGCCAACAAGCGCAGCAGGTCGGCGGCTTCCAGCCATTTGTCACCCAGCACAATGCGCACCACCTCGGGTGCAAAAAATGCAATGCCCACATACAGCGGTGCGTTGGTGGCTGCCGTCATGTTCAGGGTTTTCAGGTAGATGGCACGCACGCGGGGTATGTCGGTCTGTACCTGTGCAATCAGCGGGAAACCCACGCGGGTGATGATGGGGTTGACCATGCCCTGGATTTGAAACACGATTTGCCTCGGCATGCTGTACAGCCCCAGAGCGGCGGCACCCAGCATGCGCCCGCCCAGCAGAAGGTCAATGCCGCGGTTGACCTCGTTAACCAGGTTGTTGGCTACCAGCGCACCGCCAAAACCCATGTACCCCCGCACATCAGCCAACTTAAAGCGCCACAGCGGCCGCCAGCCATCTGCCAAATACAGCCACGCCAACAAAGTGCCGCTGACTGCACTAACAATGCCGCCAACCAGCAAGGCATAGACGCCCCAGCCTGCCAAAGCACCAGCTACGGCGGCAGCAAAGCCCAGCAGTGCGGCAACCACCTCCAGCAAAACAACGGGCCTGAAGTTCATGGCTTTTTCAGCGCTCATGCGCACTTGTTGCCCCAGCGCACTGATCACAAAAGTGCTAGCTGCCAGCATCAGCAGCGGTGTTAGCCGCACGTCGCCAAACCAGCGCGCCAGCAATGGGCTGAGCACCAGCACCACTAGCGTTAACGCACCGCTCATCCCCACGTTCAGCCAAAACAGGCTGGATCGCTCTTGCTCTGACACGTTTTGCCGCTGCACATAGGCACTGTTCATGCCCATGTCGGCAAAGATGCTGGCAAACCCCAGCACCACGCTCACCATGGCCATCAGCCCGTAGTCGGCTGGGGCCAACAAACGCGCCAACACTGCCACTTGGGCAATCTGCAGCAGCGCTCGCACACCAGTGGCCGCAGTGGTCCAGCGCACGGCTGAAAAGGTTTTGTGTTTAAGCGTCACGGTTTGCGTGCTGTCACGAAGTAGCCAGATGCCTCAGCAGCCCAGTTTTTGTCAAGCTTGTCCAGATAGGGCGCTGCTTTTTGGTCAAGGTACCAGATCACCATAAAAACCGCCTTCAGCGCCCAGCGCAGCGGCCTTGGGCCACGGATGAGGCGCAGGCTGAAATAGTTGAACTTGAGCAGCCACATGGTGAAAAACCCGGACTGCGGCTCCACCACCACATCGACAAAGCCAGCTTTGTCAAACATGTACTTCAGCCCATACGGCGTGTAGCGGAAAAAATCGTACGGGGCTTCGTGTATCCACCATTGCCATGGGACTTGCAACACAATTCCCCCCCCAGATTTCATGATACGAAAAGCCTCGTTCAGCATGGTTTGTGGCTCGCACAGGTGCTCCATCACCGAAAGCGACACCACGGTATCGGCCACCTCAGAGGCGATAGGCAGCGGTTTGTTCAGGTCGGCTGCAATGTCGGCCTTGGTATTGTGCAGGCTGCCAGCCCAATCTACCGCGATGTATTGCTTGGCGTGCTGCAGGAAGAAGTCTTTGTAGGGGGATTCGCCAGCGCCTAGGTCGTAGAGGGTGCCTTGGTAGTGGGAGGCAAACTTCTCCAAAAAGTGGTCACTGGTTTGATAAGCAAGCCAGTTGTAGGCGCGGCGGTTGGTGTGGTTCTGGCTGATCATTTTGGTGGTGATCAAACTGTGCTCATGGCCAGGTTGATCAGTTGACGGGTTTTGTGGCGCTGCTGGTCTCTGCCCCAATGGGCTTGGATCATGCTGTAGTTTTGGTCTTGTTCAGACTGAGTGAGCGGTATCAGCGTTTGTTTGGGTGTGGGGTGATTCAAACCTATTGGCTCTGCTATGGCTTGTACTACCGCACCCTTGTCCAGCAGCCAACGGTAAAGTGGGCTTGCTGGGTTCATATAAAGCTTTGCACCTTTGAGCATCATGATGCAAATATTGCCCAACGCCTGCTGACGTAAGTGATTCATAAAGACATGACCGCAGCTTTGCAACAAGTTAATGTAGGCATCCTTGGCCATGAAATCAGTCAGTGGCACAAATTGGTCACCAAACTTGGCACGGCCAGCCGCAATAATTTGGTCTTTGTACCAATCATCACCATAACTGAGCGGTACGTATATCTTGACCCCAGTTAAATCGAAATTGTGGGCCAAATACTCAAAAATCTCAAGATGGTTATTTTCGAAAGAAGCACTGTTACCTACCAAGATATGTGGCCCTAGCGGCACACCACAACTCTGCCCCTCGGCCAGCATGTCGTCTTCTAGAGTACCGTAGTTCCAAGTCACATAATGTGGTTTGAACCAGGCGTTTAGCTCGCACGCCATTTTGTGTTCAACGTCTATAACGGGTGAAAATATATCGACACGGGTAAGTAGTTTTACATCTTGTCGTTCAGCTCTACGTAGTATTAGTTTAAGTACAGTTTTGACTTTTCTGGCCGCCCATCTAATTGGATTTGGTGCGGGCCTTTGGTGCATTAGTTGCCGCGTTCTTGCCTGGTATAGCCCTTCAGGAAAAACACCAGATAGCAATCGGTCGTAATAATCATACCCCCAGCCTAACCAAATTACCTGCTTGCCTATAGATATGTGGGCAAGGAGCGTTAAATCTGGCATTGCATGAAATACTACAGCTTTGCAATCAGGTAAATTTATCAAGGTCTTAGCTGATGTAAGAGTATGAAAACAAACCGATTTGGATTTCACGTAACGCAAACTGCGTTGTTTACCGAAAATTACCGGTTTATGTATGCCCGGCGCCACTGCTTCAAATTCGCGCAAGGCCATGTCGATGAATTTATCGTCATGGGTGATGTGGACAATGTAGCCCAAATCAGACGAATGCATATCTGCCCATTCCTGTTGCTTCATCGAGTTGCTGGCGGTGCAGCGCAACACGCCCGACATCTGGAAGATTAACGAAGCCTGTGGCCCAATCAGTCTGCGCTTGATTGGCACCAGCAATATTTTGTTTTAGTAATACCGGATCAGGCATTTGGTCGCCCATGTGATGGTTGCGGTACGCCAGACTAAGACTGTCGTCAATCAAAGTGGCGTCGCCCGATGTGGCTTTGATGTGCACTTTGGGTGTCTGATCGTTGTTTTGCCCGCCGTGGTAAGTTAGGTCAACCCCGTCATGCAGGGCTACAAGCTTTGGATCTGAAGGCAGGTCATGCCAAACGATGGCGCGCTTGATGCCATAGGGAATGCCCTTGATCTGCGCGTGCAGCTTGTTTTGATGTGAGCCAGGTTCACTTTTAACCGCTATCTTCAACAGCTTGTGACCGTGCTGATTGGACAAATACAACACCTTTCGATCTTCTGGCCCGTGCGCCAACATAGTGACGCTACCACTTTCGTTTTGGCTTTCCGGCGTTAAGTAATCGGTGATGGCGGGCGTTGGCATAAACAACTTAATACGTCAAAGCGTCAAAGTGGCATTGGGTCGGGCGGGATGTACGCCACACACCCCCAGCATCAGTGCAACAGACAGCCCAATTGCCCACTTTGACTTCAGTTCGAATCGAAATTGTTTGTTTTCCATACGTACCTCGCTCTCTGATTGAATTGGGTTGTTAAAAATAAGGTTGCTGATGTCAGGAATTGAACCTGCTGAAAGACTTCTCACCGTGACTTGCTCTGATGATGTTTCATAGACCAAGGCGATTGAGCTGTCGTTCCACCCGCTCCAATGCCACCTTTGGCGATCAATAGAATTTATATTTACAGAACACCCGGCTCATCATTTCCTTGCTATCAATGTGTACTGTATCGGCATCAGAAAACGATCAGTTGATTCGAGCGCATTCAACTCGAGAATTTCGAACGACTTGAACAATTCGCGTAACCCATGCTCAGTGAATCGCCAGCAGTCCGGTAGCGGCCCGTGTATGCGAAAGTTCAGCGGTGTACTGATGAAGGCGAGCCCCCCTTTTTTTAGCATAGCGTGGATGCTGTTGACTGCATCGAATGGTTGTCGGGTGTGCTCAAGAACCTCGGTGCAGACGATAAAGTCATAGATGTCATATCCCACAGTCAGAGCACAGCTGCAGAGATCCGCTATGTAAGTAGCACCGCTGTTTGGGTCAATGTCGAGCGTGTGGTACTCAATTCCTACCGGTAAATATGGTTTTGCGCCTTTGTGGTCCTGTGGGGCAACATCCAAAAGACGCGTTCCTGAGCGGGCGAAACGGCTACCCATATCTGCCATGAAGCTTTCAACGTTCTCGCGGAGTTTGGCGAGGTGGTCAATGTCGATTTGTGCAACGAAATTGTTCATGTCTTGTTCCTTGTCATGTCTGATGGGTGATTTGAAATAAGTGCTTCCAGCATGCTGCAGTCAAACGTCGGTATACCGCAACGCTCGTGAACATCTAGGCGTTCAGAGAAGCTGTCGTCTAGGAAGATGGCATTTTTCTGGCGTATGAATTCACTTTTACGCTGACTGCGGTCAAGGTGAATAATTTCGTCAAAAAGCCCCGTTAAGCGATGTTTTCGCAGAGTACGATCCAGATTACCGTCGTGACGAGTAATAAGCGTGACGGGGATTTTGCGGTTAACACACATGAACACCAGCTGCAGCGCAGCAATATTAACCATATCGCCTAGCAGTAAAGTGTCGTCAAGGTCGATGTATAGCGCTTCATATTGAATGTCTAATCGGTAACGGTTGTGTAGCGCCCTGTCGAGCTCAACTCGCATTGGCAGCGTTAACAACTTCAGCGCAAGCCGCTCATGTTCAAAGATCGTCAACAAGGGAAAATTGACGCCCTGAACCCGATGTGTACTCATCGAACCAGCAATCCGCGGTGCCACTTCTAGAAGGGCAAGCTCACCATCGGCTGCCCTTTTGAGTTGGAAAAACCATGCACCGCGCATACCTAAGGATTCATGAATACGCACGGCAATTGCCTGTACACCGTCAAGATCCACGCTGAGAGTATGCACCGCAATGCCGTTACGCATTCTCAACCTTACTCTTGCGCCGCAGAACAATACGCCTTGTTCGCGGTCGCTAAAGCAGTCAACCGTATATTCCTCCCCCGGAAGGTACTCACACACGATTGGATCTCGAATTTCACCGGTCGCCACAGCTAACTCAACTGCGTCACGTACAAGCTGCGCACCTTGCGAGCCTTGGCCACGATCAGGCTTGACGAACAGTGGGAAAGTCTTGGCATCCTTCGGGCTGTAAAGACGAGGCACGCGCACAGTGGCCCCGAGTCGACCGTATGTCTGGGACTTTGAACGCGTCAACTCACAGACCTCATCCGAAGCCGTCAGTACCGTAGCTGGAATTTCGGTTCGGTGCAGTGCCAAAGCGACGATGACATCGTCGTAAGCTGGAAATATGTAGTCGATGGCCAAATCGCGACACAAGTCAACCAGGGCTTCGAGCCAGCCTGGCTCGTTAATGCTAGGTAGCGAGTGGTATCTCTGGTAAACGAAAGGCGCGTGATTGGAGATCGGTTGACCAGCACCATGCAGCACGACCTCTTTGCATTGTTGCAGAGCTTGGTGGATTTCCAGTCCGATTTCAGTGCCTGCAGGGAACACAAGAACATTACGGGCCTTCATGCTGCGGCCCTTTTGATGACTTCAATCACCTGAGTCTGGTCGGCATTGCTCAGCGCCGGATAAATCGGCAAACACATTACCTGCGCGGCAGCAACTGTCGCCACTGGCAAGTTATTACGCTCAGCTGAGGGCAGGCTGCGGTACATGGGGAAATCGGAAATCAGCGGGTAGAAGTAACGACGGGCAAAGATATTGTGGTCTTTGAGTTCTTGGTAGAGCGCGTCCCGGCTCATCGGGTAGTCTGGCTGCACCAGGATGGGAAAGTAAGAATGGTTGGTTGTCTGCTCGCCACCATTTAAACAAACAATGCCTTTGACCCCTTGGAGGCCAGCGCGGTAGGCGGCATCAATCTCTTTGCGCCGCGCCAGCGCCGCGTCCACATGCTTGAGCTGTAGCAAACCAAAAGCGGCGTTGAGTTCGCTCATCTTGCCGTTGATGCCGGGGGCTACCACGGTGACTTCATCCACAAAACCAAAATTCTTCAGGTGATCGATGCGCTGCTTGGTCTTGGCATCGGGGCAGATGATGGCGCCGCCCTCGAAGGTGTTGAAGACCTTGGTGGCATGAAAACTCAGCACTGACAAGTCGCCATGGTTCAGCACGCTGCCGCAGTGGCATTTAACGCCAAAGGCATGGGCAGCGTCGTAAATGACCTTCAGGTTGTAGTTGTCGGCAATCTTTTGGATGGCGTCCACGTCGCAGGGTTGGCCGTAGCAGTGCACCGGCATGATGGCTGTGGTGTGCGGGGTGATGGCCGCCTCTATCTTGGCGGGATTCAGGTTGAGCGTGTTGGGGTCGATGTCCACAAACACGGGCTTGATGCCGTTCCAGAGCAACGAATGGGCGGTTGCCACAAATGAATAGGGCGTGGTGATGACCTCCCCCGTGATGCGCAGCGCTTGCAGTGCGGTGACCAGCGCAATGGTGCCGTTGGTGAACAGGCTGATGTGTTTGACACCGAGGTAGTCGCACAACTCTTTTTCAAGCTGCTGGTGGAACGGGCCACCGTTAGTGAGAATTTTGTTGTCCCATATTTTTTCAAGGTATGGGATGAATTCCTCTAACGGGGGGAGGTAGGGTTGGGTGACGTAGATGGGTTTGGACATGGTGAATGTGCTTATTTCAGGCCTGGTCAGTCGTTGCCAAATAAATCCCGGGTGTAAATCTTGTCGGCAACGTCGTTGACATCGTCTGTCATCCGGTTGGCGACGATGATGTCTGCTTCTGTTTTGAACTGAGTTAGGTCTGTGACCACTCGGCTGTTGTAGAACCTGTCTTCTGTGAGCGCTGGCTCGTAGACGATGACTTCCACGCCTTTGGCTTTGATGCGTTTCATGATGCCCTGGATGCTGCTGGCGCGAAAGTTGTCGGAGCCGGCTTTCATGACTAGGCGGTGGATGCCGACGACTTTTGGGTTGCGTTTCAGGATGTCGGCGGCGATGAAGTCTTTGCGGGTGGTGTTGCTGTCCACAATGGCTTGCATGATGTTTTGGGGCACGTCGCTGTAGTTGGCC
>JAUYGP010000490.1 GCA_030690515.1 Giesbergeria sp. | reverse complement strand
AATCTCCAAAAAAAATCCATCCAGCAGAGAACGTTGATCGTAAGCAGGCCGACCAGGCTGTGCCATCACAAGATCCGCGTTTTGCGAAATTTTTCACACCCCTTGCCACGCAAACCAACGGTACTCCATGGCAGAGCCGGTTCCATGGTGAGCCCGTGGCGGTAGCATCCAAAAGCATTCTGGTGCAAACCCTGGGCGCCTGGCGCGCAAGGCCGCCCGTCACGGCCGTCATCCCACGGGGCAAGATCAAGTCAGCCTAAGCGCCCGCAAGGCGGCGCTACTCAGGGCTCCCGAATGCCGCTGCCTTTTTTCTTCCGATTTTCGCGGGCCTGTTTTTTTGCCTCACGTTCAGCGTCGCGCAGTACCCCTACAGCCCGCCAGGCCTCGAATTCTTCCGGCGTCTCCAGCGTGACGCGGCCCAAGGTGGCCGTACGGAAATCGGTCATCACGATCTCGGCAGACTTTTGCACATTCACGCGCCCGCCCGTCATCACCGCGCCGCGCTTGCGGCCAATGGCTTCGAGCAAGGCGTCGTCGGGCATGGCGGTCAAAGCGGCGGGCGCCAGGCCCAGCTTGTACCGCGCCTCCAGCTGTGCGGCATAGCGTGTCTGCAGGCGGCGCAAAAGCTCTAGTGCCACTAGTTCTTCGTCATAGGCATTGCGCCCCACCGCACCACTGGCCGCCAGGTTGTAGCCGCTCTCGATCACGCTGATACGCGGCCAGAGCATGCCGGGCGTATCCCACAGATAAAAGTCGTCAGCCAGCGTGATGCGCTGCTCCAGCTTCGTAATGCCGGCCTCGTCACCCGTTTTCGCCTGGCGCTTGTTGGAGAGCGTGTTGATCAGGGTGGATTTGCCCACATTGGGCACCCCGCAGATCAGCACACGCATGGGCTTGGCCATACCGCCGCGGTTCGGGGCCAGCAGGTGGCAGCCGTCGATGAGCTTGCGCGCTGGGGCGGGCTCGGAGGCATCAAGCGCCAGCGCGCGCGTGTCGCTTTGGGCGTTGTACCAGGCCAGCCAGGCCTCAGTGCGTGCAGGGTCGGCCACATCCTGTTTGTTCAACACCTTGAGCGTGGGCTTGTGCCCCGTCAGCTCGGCCAATAACGGATTGGCGCTGGAGCCAGGCAGGCGTGCATCCAACACCTCGATCACAACATCAATGTCCTTGATGCGCTCGGTGATCGCTTTTTTGGTCAGGTGCATGTGACCGGGGAACCACTGGATGGACATGTTCTTGTTCTTTCAAAATCAGTTGTACCGCATGCGGGCCGTCTCAGCGCCCGGCCCACCAGAGCCCGGCCGCCAACGCCAGTCCATGCACCACGGCAGCAGCAATACCCAGCACCAGGGCCTGGCGCAGCCGTTCGGGGCGGTGCGACCCGCGCAGCAGCAGGATTGCCGCCGCGATCGAGAGAGGCAGAGCCGCCAGCGCCCACAACGCAGACTGCGGCAACACGCGCATAGGCACCGCCGCCGCCAGCATGGCATGGGCCCATACGGCCAGCACCAGGTACAGCCAGGCAGCACGCTCAGGGCCCAAGCGCACCACGAGTGTACGTTTGCCCACCTGCGCATCGGGCACGGCATCCGGAAAACCGTTAGCCACCAGGATGTTGGCAATCAACAGCGCATAGCTGGCCGCCGCAACCAGGGGCACCGGTGCGAAGTGGCCACGCTGCACATAGTCGGCCCCCACCACCACCAGCCCCCAGGCCAAACCCACAGCCAGCTCGCCCAGGCCGCGCGACATCAGCGCCAGCGGTGGCATCGAATAGGCCCAGCCCAGCAACACACCTGCCAGGCCCACCAGCACCAGTGCCGGGCCGCTGTACAGCGCCAACCACAAGCCACCGGCCGCCACCAGTGCCAGCAGCACCTGCGCCAAGGAAAGCATGGCGCTCGCTGGCACCGCGCCACTTTGCACCAGGCGCGACCCACCGGTGAACGGGAAAAGGCCTTGCGTGTTGGCGGCATCGGCACCGTTCAGCGCGTCGGCATGGTCGTTCAACATATTCGCCGCCGCGTGTGCCAGCAATGCTAGAACCAGTGTGACCAACGCCCGCAGCCCAGACACGCCACTGCCCGCAGACGCCGCCGAAGCCACGCCGATCAGACAGCCCACGGCAGTAATGACGAGAAAACCAGGACGCGCCATGCGCAGCGCCAATGCAAGTCGATGCAGACGCGAAAGCAGAAAATCAGAGAGCCACATGCCATTCCAGAAAAAACGCCTGCACAGAAATATTTACTACTTATTTGATAGCTATAAGCGCTTTATTTACGGGCGAAAACAGCACTTTTCATTAAAAAATATAACCACAGCATGGTCAGCCCACATTGTCACCCACCGGCCATCGGGGTCTTGACCGCCATCAATGCATGGTTTTAGGGCCCGGGTTAGTGTCACGCGCCATGGACTACGACATCTTGATCAGCGGCGCCGGCCCTGCAGGCCTGTGCCTGGCAGGCTCACTTTCGGGCCACGGCCTGCGCGTGGGTGTGGTGGAGCAACAACCCCTGGCTGCCATTGAAAACCCCGCCTACGACGGGCGCGAGATTGCACTGACGCAGCAGTCGGCGCAGATGCTGCGCGACCTGGGGCTGTGGGATCGCATCGTGGCGGACGAACCCAGCGCCTTTTCGCCCCTGCGGGACGCACAGGTCCTCAACGGACCCTCACCCTTTGCCATGGTCATCGACCACCAGCTCTCGCAGCACAGCGAACTGGGCTGGTTGGTGTCCAACCACCTGATCCGGCGCGCGGCTTTTCAGGAACTGCGCGCCGCACAGCATAAAAGCCAAGACATCACATTGCTGGCGGGTGAGCAAGTGGCCCGCGCCCATACCGACGCCAGCGCGGCGCATGTCACCCTGGCCAGCGGCAAGCAGCTTCGCGCGCGCCTGCTGGTGGCGGCTGACAGCCGATTCTCGGCCACGCGCCGCGCCCTCGGTATTGGCGCCGACATGCACGACTTTGGCCGCTCAATGCTGCTGTGCACCATGGCGCACGCGCTGCCGCACCAGCATGTGGCCTGGGAGTGGTTCGGCTATGGCCAGACCCTGGCCCTGCTGCCCATGAATGACGACCCTGCCACGGGCGCCCACCGCTCCTGCGTGGTGCTCACGCTGCCGCACCACACGTTGGAGGCCCTGCAGGACCTGGACGAAACGGCCTTTGGGCTGGAGTTGACACGCCGCTTTGACAACCGGCTGGGCGCCATGCAGTTGGTCAGCACACGCCACCTGTACCCGCTGGTAGGCGTGCGCCCGCACCGCCTGGTGGCGCCGCGCTTTGCCTGCGTGGGCGATGCAGCTGTAGGCATGCACCCGGTGACGGCGCACGGCTTTAACTTTGGCCTGCGGGGCATTACCGCGCTGGCTGGCGAGCTGCGCGCCGCGCACGCTGCGGGGCAGGACATTGCGGCGCCCGAGCTGCTGGCGCGCTACGAGCGCGCGCACCGCCGCGCCACGCTGCCGCTGTACCTGGCAACAACCTTTATCGCCCGCCTGTACACCACGGACCACCCACCCGCCCGCTTGCTGCGCGATGCCGCACTGCGCCTGGCGCAGAACTTTCCGCCCTTCAAACGGATGGTGGCTGCCACGCTGTCAGGGCGGCACTGACCACCCCCCCGGGGCCGCTCAGCACGGCGGCCCTACAGAGCAAATCCCCAATATGGTGGCGCGCGTTGGGCGCGTGCGGGGCTTGCGCCGTAGCGCCTTAACCCAGTTCCTCTACCGCCATGTACTGCTCGCGCCAGGCCTCGAAGGGTAGGCTGTCGGCCGCTTCGATGTCTTTCTGCGCAGCCAGCGAAGTGCTGGCCATGGCCTCGTAAAGAGCCTGCTGCTCGGCAGACCAGGGGCCTTGCAGCAGGGCATCGCGCGCCATGCGCGACTGCTGACAGGCGAACGCCGAGAAACCATGGTCGTGCTCCTGGGCCATACGGTCCAACACGCGGGCCGAGGGGGTCTCTTGCGGAGCCACCATCAACGCTTGCGCGCTACGCAAAGCGTCGCCATAGTCGCTGACGCCATGCGTGGCATCCAGGGCGGCCGCCAGCGGAGCGCACTGCGCCAGAATCTCGCTACCCCATTCGGCCAGCGGCACACTGTGGCCCTTGCGCTGCAGGCACAGGCCCGGCTCGCGCCCGCGTTCTGCGGTCAGGTGCTGGTTGTGCTTGAGTTCCGCAATTTCGGCCGGGGTGTCGGGCGGACTGTCCTGCAGCAGGCAGTGAAGCAAGAACACATCGAGCAGCCGCATGGTGGACGCCGAGATGCCCACCGGCTCGAACGGATCAAGGTCCATCAGGCGCACTTCGACGTATTCCACCCCCCGCTCGCGCAGCGCGTGCAGCGGGCGCTCACCCGAGCGCACGGTGCGCTTGGCGCGAATGGTGCCGTAGAACTCGTTCTCAATCTGCAGCAGGCTGGTGCCCAGTTGGTTGTAGTCGCCGCCGGGGTTGCGCACCCCCACGGTTTCGTAGGCCGGATAGGGCTGTGTGAGCGCTGCATGCAGCGAGTTGGCGTAGCCCTCCAGGCCGTTGTAGCTGACGGCCAGCGTGGCCTGGGCGTCGCTCTGGTATCCCAGGCGCCCCATGCGCAGCGAAGTGGCATGCGGCAGGTAGAGCGAATAGCCGTCTTTGCCCAGGGGCTGCAGGCCATGCTCACGCCCTTGCACAAAGCAGGAACACAGCGCCGGGGAAGCACCAAACAGATACAGCAGCACGAAGGCGTGGCGACGGAAATTGCGGATCAGCGCGAAATACTCGTCGCTTCCCAGGCCCGGCATCGACCAGTTGTAGTGGATGCCCGAGATGGTCTGCATGCGCCGCCCATAGCGGTGGCCCAGGCCCATGCGGTAAATGCTTTTGGCACGACCGATGTTGGAGCTGCCGTAGCGCGCCAGCGGAATGGTCTCATCCGTCGGCAGGTTGCAGGGCATGCTGGAGACCCAGAGCATTTCGCCGCCCTGCGCCTGCAGCACGCGGTAGGCAAACTGGTGGATTTCAGTTAGCTCGTCCAGGCAATCCTGCACGCCGAGGTGCGCCTGCGTGATCAACTCAATCTGCGACTCGCTGTAGTCGGTGGTGATGCGCGGGTGCGTGAGGGCCGAGCCCAGCGCCAGCGGGTGCGGCGTCAGGGCCAGGCCGCACGTGGGTAGCACGCGCAGCCCCTCCTTCTCGATGCCGCGGCGGATACCCGCCAGGCGCTCGGGGGGGTGGGCGCTGATTTTTTCCTGCAATGTGCTCATGGATCGGTACCGTTTCTTTGCGTCGGCCCGGAACTTAGCATGCCCTGCACAGCCCCGCCCGGTGCGGGACAAGTGCGGGCACACCCGCGAAAACCAAGATGGCGGGCACCATTTCTGCCCGCAAAGGCTGTTTTAACCCCGGGCCGCCATGGCCTTTTGCACCTCGATGGTCCCCTGGGCGGCACCGCTTTGCGGTATTTGCTCGTCGGCGCGGTCGGTCACGTCAGCCAGGCGGGCGGCCAGTTGCTCAGGGGTATCTGCCCCCAGGCCAATGTGCACGCCTTGCGTGAGCGTAATGTGCGCCGCCTCGAAAGAGCCACCGCCTGCGCAAAGGATAGTGCGTGTGGGCGCGCTTTCGTGCGCCAGCACCAGCATGGCGGGCACCACGGCTTCGGGTTTGAGCGCATCCAGGATTTGCGGCGGAAACAGGGACTCGGTCATGCGGGTGGCCGCCGTGGGCGCCAGCGCGTTCACGCGGATGTTGTATTTGGCGCCTTCGATGGCCAGCGTCTGCATCAGACCGACCTGGGCCAGCTTGGCCGCGCCATAGTTGCTCTGGCCAAAGTTGCCGTACAGGCCGGTGGACGAGGTGGTCATCACGATCCGGCCATAGTTCTGCGCCACCATGTGGGGCCACACAGCCTTGCAGCAGTGGGCTGCGCCCATGAGGTGCACGTCCACCACCAGGCGAAAATCTGCCATGTCCATCTTGGCAAAGGACTTGTCGCGCAGGATGCCTGCGTTGTTCACCAGAATGTCCACCCGGCCCCAGGCGTCAATGGCCTGCTGCACCATGGCCTGCACGGCCTCGAAGTCGGTGACCGAAGCACCGTTGGCCAGCGCCTCGCCGCCCGCCGCGCGGATTTCGTCCACCACGGCCTGCGCGGCCGAAACCGACCCGCCACTGCCATCCACCGCGCCGCCCAGGTCGTTCACCAGCACCTTGGCACCCCGCTTTGCGAGCGCCAGCGCATGTTGGCGACCCAGGCCGCCACCGGCGCCCGTCACAATGGCCACGCGGCCTTTGAAATCAATTTCCATGGAATGCACCCACCTTGTTGTCGTGAAAATCCAGTCGCCTACCCGACAGGGAAAGCCACCGCACGCCACACTTTACGCGACAGAATGATACGTATGAGTATCTTTCGTGACTGATCCCCGCCACGCTCCCCTGAAAGCCGCCATGCAGCCCGCCCTTCCCGCCGCCCCCGAAACACCCCGAGATTCCGCCACCGTGGTGCTGCTGCGCGATGCCCCGGCGGGCATGGAGGTGCTGCTGCTACGTCGCCACGCGCAGGCCAGCAACATGGCCGGTATTTACGTGTTTCCGGGCGGCAAGCTCGACGAGGCTGACCGCACCCTGGGCCCTACTGAGTGGCTCGACCAGCCCGCCGCCACCCTGCACACCCGCCTGGCCGAACCCGGCACCGACGCCGCGACAGCCACCGGCCTGCATGTGGCCGCACTGCGCGAAGCGCTGGAGGAATGCGGCCTGCTGCTGGCCGAAGCCACCGCCGCCGACCGCCCCCTGGATGCCCTGCGCGCCCGCGCCATGCTACGCGACGGCATGCCCTTTGCCGACATGCTGACGGCCCTGCAGCTGCGCCTGCAGACCCGCCAGCTGGCGCCGTGGTCGCGCTGGATCACCCCCTTGTCGCCCACGGTGAGCTCACGCCGTTTCGACACGCGATTTTTCGTGGCCCTCGCGCCCGCAGGCCAGACCGCCCTGCACGACAACGAGGAAACCACCGAGAGCGTATGGGTGGCACCCCGCGCGGCGCTGGAGCAGTACCGCGACGGCCGCATCGACCTGGCGCCGCCCCAGATCATGAGCCTCGCCCACCTGGCGCGCCACGCCAGCGCAGGCAGCGTGCTGCAAGCCGCACAGAGCCAGCGCCCGCCCACCATCCTGCCCGAGGCGTTTGAACAAGACGGCTTGCGCACCATTTGCTACCCCGGCGACCCGCTCCACTCGGTACCCGAACGTGCCCTGCCCGGCCCCACGCGGCTGCGCTACCAGGCACGGCGTTTTGCGCCAGAGGACGGATTTGAGTCGCTGTTCTGCTAAAGAGGTAGCACCCATCACACTCAACACATTGCTATCATTACAGTAGCTATAAGCGCTTTTTCTTTGGGCGGTACAGCCCCATATCATTCAAAGCCACTTTTCAACAAAGGAATTCCCATGAAAGCCATCTGGAATGGCGTGGTCGTCGCCGAGAGCGATGACACCGTCGTGGTCGAAGGTAACCACTACTTTCCCGAGAGCGCGCTCCAGCGCGATTTCTTCACCTTCAGCAACCACAAGACCATGTGTCCCTGGAAAGGCCAGGCGACCTATTTCTCGCTGCTGGTCGATGGCGAGATGAATCCCGAAGCCGCCTGGACCTACGCAGACCCCAAGCCCGAAGCCGACATGGTGCGTGGCCGCGTGGCCTTCTGGAAAGGCGTGACCGTCATGGCCTGACCGATGGGCCGGGTTATCCCTGCCTGCACTGGACAATCATGTGGACAACTCTGGACAAGCCTTGTATGGGGCTTGCAAGTGTTTGATTTAAAAAGACTTGCAGCAGATTGCCCCTTTTTTACGCAAGCCATGGCCGCCCGCATACGACTTATCCCGGCACCCACTGGACAATGCTGTGGATAAAACCGGACAAGCGCTGTATGGCCGCGCCAAGTGCTTGATTTACCTTGATTTTCACTGCGCTGCCTTTTTTATAGGCAAATTCACCCCGGCTCTTCCTGCACCTGCAGTCTTGCCACTGCACTATTGAATTGATAGCTGCTAGCGCTTATTCCGTAAGCGCCAAAGCCACTTTTATGCCTAAACCATTGAACAGCCCTGCCGCCGAACGCAATCGCCAGCCCATCCTGCAGGTGCTGCAGGCCCTGCTGCCCGCCACCGGCAGCGCGCTGGAGGTGGCCAGCGGCACCGGCCAGCATGCGGCCTGGTTCGCCGCCGCCCTGCCGGGCTGGACCTGGCAGCCCAGCGACGCCCAAGCCGAGCACCTGGACTCGATCACCGCCTGGTGCGCCGATGCCGGGGTGCACAACGTGCGCCCACCCGTGTTGCTGGATGTGCTGGCGCCGCAATGGCCCAGCAGCGGGGCGGCGTTTGCCACGCCGTTCGACCTGGTGTACTGCGCCAACATGCTGCACATTGCGCCCTGGGCCTGCTGCGCCGGGCTGATGCAGGGCGCAGCGCGGCACCTGGCGCCGGGCGGCCATCTCGTCACCTACGGGCCCTATCTGGAAAACGACGTACCCACCGCGCCAGGCAACCGGGACTTTGATGCCAGCCTGCACGAGCGCAACCCGGACTGGGGCATTCGCCACCTGCACGATGTGGCGCAGGTTGCCGCACAGGCCGGACTGCGCCTGGCAGCACGCCATGCCTTGCCTGCCAACAACCTCCTACTGGTGTGGGCGCATGCCCCCCAACCTTGATCACCATGAGCACTGCAACCGTTCCCTTCTTCATTGCCACGGTCGAACCCAGTGGCCAGCAATGCGACGCTTGGCCCGAGCAACCCCTGTTGCTCTCACTGGAGCAAGGCGGCATTGACTGGCCCAGTTCCTGTCGCAATGGCACCTGCCGCACCTGCATCGGTCATCTGGCCCAGGGCCAGGTGCGCTATGCCATCGACTGGCCCGGCCTGACACCTGAGGAGATCGCCGAAGGTTGCGTCTTGCCTTGCGTGGCCTATCCCGCATCGGACGTGGTGCTGGAGGGTTCGTCCATCTGACCCCGCCACCGCGCCGGGTTTGCCGCGCACGGCCAGGGCGCACTGCACTAAAATTAGCGCTTTGGACTGGCGTGCAGCAATGGCGCACACCGGCCCACCATGCGGCAGCGCCGCATCGCATGTTCTTTGGGACGCTTTGCGGGCTCTGCCCCCGCCGGGCGCCAGCACCGGAGAACCTGCGTTGCAGGCTGACCTCTCCCTCCTGCGGCCCATCGAAGAAAGCCCCCATGAAGACCCCCCTCCCCCCCGCCGCCATCTCACCGGTACAGGACATCGTTGCCGAGATGCGCGCCGGGCGCATGGTCATCCTCGTGGACGAGGAAGACCGCGAGAACGAAGGCGACCTGGTGCTGGCGGCCGACCATGTCACGCCCGAGGCCATCAACTTCATGGCGCGCTTTGGTCGCGGCCTGATCTGCCTCACACTGACCCGCGAGCGTTGCGAGTTCCTCAAGCTCCCGCCCATGGCCACGCGCAACGGCACGGTGTACAGCACGGCCTTCACAGTCTCCATCGAGGCAGCCGAAGGCGTGACCACCGGCATCTCGGCCGCCGACCGCGCCCGCACCGTGCAGGTCGCCGTGGCCAAGGACAGCCTGGCCAGCGACCTCGTGCAACCGGGCCACATCTTCCCGCTGCAGGCGGTGGACGGCGGCGTGCTGATGCGCGCAGGCCATACCGAGGCCGGTTGCGACCTGTCTGCCATGGCTGGCTGCAGCCCCGCCGCCGTGATCTGCGAGATCATGAAAGACGACGGCACCATGGCGCGCCTGCCCGACCTGCAGGTGTTCGCGGCCGAGCACGGCATCAAGATCGGCACGATTGCCGACCTGATCGAACACCGCAGCCGCACCGAGTCACTGGTCGAAAAAGTGGGCGAGCGCCCGCTACAAACCCCCTACGGTGCATTCACCGCCCACGCCTTCCGCGACAAGCCCAGCGGCGCCGTGCACCTGGCGCTGGTCAAGGGCCAATGGAATGCCGACGACGTGGTGCCCGTGCGCGTGCACGAGCCGCTGTCGGTACTCGACACACTGGAAGTCAACCGCTCCATGCACTCCTGGGGCCTGGACACCAGCCTGCAGTACATCGACCAACAAGGCAAGGGCGTTGCCGTGCTGCTCAATTGCGGCGAAAGCGCGGCGCAGCTGCTGGCCCAGTTTGAAGGCACGGCCCGCGCCGCCCAGGCGCCCGAGCGCGGCCGCATGGACCTGCGCACCTACGGCGTGGGCGCGCAAATCCTGCGCGAATGCGGCGTGCAGAAGATGCAACTCATGGGCCAGCCCCGCCGCATGCCCAGCATGGCGGGCTACGGACTCGAAATCACCGGTTACATCCCCAAGGAATAACAGCATGTTTGGCGCAGACAAAGGAACAGCGGACAAGCTCGATGGCAAGAAACTGCACATCGGCATCGTCCAGGCCCGCTTCAACGAAGGCATTACCAACGCCCTGGCTGCGGCCTGCCGCAGCGCGCTGATCGACCTGGGCGTGCAGGAAAAGCACATCACCCATGTGATCGTGCCCGGCGCACTGGAAGTGCCTATGGCGCTGCAGGCCCTGGCAGAGCAAGACGAGTTCGATGCGCTGATTGCGCTGGGCTGCATCATTCGCGGCGAAACTTACCACTTCGAACTGGTGGCCAACGAGTCTGGCGCGGGTGTTTCGCGCGTCGCGCTGGACTACCAGGTGCCCGTGGCCAACGCCATCCTCACCACCGAGAACCTGGAGCAAGCCATCGCCCGCCAGACCGAAAAAGGCCGCGACGCTGCTTATGTCGCTGTGGAAATGGCCAACCTGCTGGACCAACTGTCATGAGCGAGCACACCCCCGACGCGCCCGCCCCCCGCGCAAAGCGCACCGGCGTGACCAGCACCGGCGCACGCAAGGCCTCGGCCAAATCCAACCGCAGCCGTGCACGCGAGTTCGCGCTGCAAGCGCTCTACCAGCACCTGGTGGGCCGTAACGAGGCCGCCGCCATTGACGCCTTCACGCGCGACCTGACCGGTTTTCACAAGGCCGATGCAGCGCATTACGACGCACTCCTGCATGGCTGCATCGAAACTTCGGCCGAACTCGACGCGCTCATCACCCCGCTGCTCGACCGCAAGATGACGGAGATCTCGCCCGTCGAGCATGCCGTGATGTGGATGGGTGTGTACGAGTTCCAGCACTGTCTGGACGTGCCTTGGCGCGTGGTGCTCAATGAGTGCATTGAGCTGGCCAAGGAATTTGGCGGCACCGACGGCCACAAGTATGTCAATGGCGTACTCGGCGGCCTGGCCCCCAAGCTGCGCGCCGACGAAGTAGCCGCCGACAAGGCCGCGACACCCCGCGGCTGAGCCACCGAACAGTGCGGGCCACCCGCCTGCACTGTCCTTTTCCCGCATCCCGCGACCCGCGGGCCAGAGCACTCCCCCATGAAAATCTCCACCCGCGCCAGCCGCATCGAACCCTTTTAT
>JAUYGP010000470.1 GCA_030690515.1 Giesbergeria sp. | reverse complement strand
CTTCTTGTTGAGCTTGACGTACTGGTCAAACTGCTGCATCACGGCGCGGCGCAGTGCCTCAATTTCGCTAGGGCGATGCTCGCCCTCGGTCGGCTCAACCGGCGTCACCGTTGCAGAAAAATGCGAATCGGCATCCTCGATCGCACCCACCGAGGCGCGCTGTTGACCCTCAACCAGTACCTTCACGGTGCCATCAGGGAGCTTGAGCATCTGCAAGATGGTCGAGATGCAACCCACATCAAACATATCGGTGACCGAGGGCTCATCCTTGGCGGCGGCCTTCTGCGCCACCAGCATGATGCGGCGGTCGGTCTCCATGGCCAGCTCCAGCGCCTTGATGCTCTTGGGGCGACCCACGAACAAAGGAATGACCATGTGGGGAAAAACAACCACATCGCGCAGCGGCAACAGTGGCAGCTCGATGGGGGTAGCAGAAAGGGGGACGTGTCCGGACATGGAGATCCTCATGAAACTACAGGGAATATGGTCCGCAGACAGAAATTTTCAACCCCTGGTGCGCAAAACGCCGACACAGGGGTTCGCGACGGGCATGGGCGCCACAACGCCCACGCCGTGTAAATCAAGCCTTCTTCGCTGCTTCGCGGTACACCAGCAGTGGTGGCTTGTTTTCATCGATGGTGGACTCATCCACCACCACCTTGTCCACATTGGTCGCATTGGGCAAATCAAACATGGTGCCCAAGAGCGCCTGTTCCAAAATGGACCGCAGACCACGGGCGCCAGTCTTGCGCGCCAGAGCCTTGCGGGCAATGGCCTTGAGGGCGGCGGGCCGGATCTCCAGCTCGGCGCCTTCCATGGCCAGCAACTTGCTGTACTGCTTGACCAGGGCATTCTTGGGCTCGGTCAGGATCTGCACCAGCGCATCTTCATGCAGCTCGGCCAGGGCCGTGACCACGGGCATACGCCCGACCAGCTCCGGAATCAGGCCAAACTTGATGAGATCTTCGGGTTCGATTTCCTGGAAAACATCCGACAACGAGCGTTGCTTCTTGCTCTTGACGGCGGCGCCAAAACC
>JAUYGP010000467.1 GCA_030690515.1 Giesbergeria sp. | reverse complement strand
CCCCTCGTGCTGATTCTTCCCCCGCTTATATGGGGATGGTTGACCTACCGAGTCATGGCCTTTGACGCTCTGGCAGAGCATGCCAGCCGCGCCGAACGGGCGGAAATTTTTCGTCGTTACCGCATGTCGTTGCTGGGTATCGGTGTGCTCAGTGGCTATCTGGGGGCCGCACCAGCAATCGTTTGGGCTTCCGGGGTTCTGTTCGCGACGGCCTTTTTTGTGCTGATTCCACTGGCTATCTGGATCTACACGTTGGTCTTCGCTTTCTCTTCCCTGTGGTTTGCGCACTTCTGCCTGGCTGCATTGGAGCGGCTGAGGGCCGAGGGTCCGGTGTCACCTGCACCCTCTGGCATTGTAGAAGTGCTGGACGCACCTTCTCCGTCGGCGCGATCCCCGGATAGTCGTCCTCTGCTTCTGGAACCTGTTGACAAATGACGCAGCAATTTGGCCTCATCATCGTCGGTGATGAGATTCTCTCGGGCAAGCGCACGGACAAGCATTTCTCTAAGGTCATTGAAATACTGTCGGCGCGGGGGCTTGCGCTGGCCTATGCCGACTACGTGGGCGACGATCCCGATCGGATCACGCGTACCTTGCAATGTGCTTTTGCCTCGGGTGATGTGGTGTTCACTACCGGCGGTATCGGCGCGACGCCGGACGACCATACGCGCCAATGTGCAGCGCGGGCCCTGGGCGTGGGGCTGGAACTGCACCCCGAAGCGGAGCAACTGATTCGTGAGCGCATGCAGGAAATGGCGCGTGAGCAGGGGCAGGCCTACGAGGCCGATCGACCGGACAACGTGCATCGCCTGAACATGGGTGTGTTCCCTGTGGGGGCTGCGATTGTTCCCAATCCCTACAACAAGATACCGGGCTTCAGTTGCGCTGGTGCAGGTTTGGGGCGGGTGTACTTTGTTCCGGGTTTTCCTGTCATGGCCTGGCCCATGATTGAGTGGGTACTGGATACCGGCTACCCGCATTGTTTCAATCGTGCGCCGCAGCAGGAGCATTCGATCATTGTGTTCGGCGGATTAGAAGCCTTGCTGACCCCGCTCATGCAGCAGATAGAGAGCTCTCATCCTCAAGTCCGGGTATTTAGCCTCCCGAGTGTGGATCACCCTCAGCATGGTCGGCATATCGAACTGGGCGTCAAGGGACCTGCTGCGCTGGTCCCCGCTGCCTGGGCGGATATGGCCCATGGTTTGCACGAAGTTGGTGCAAGGTGTGGCACTGAATTGGTGCGAACTCTCTGATTGGGACGTTTTTTTGTCGTGTTGCACTAAATTGATGCATCCGCGTCGTGTCGCACGCTGCAAGTCCCTTGATTTGCGAGGGTGCGAACCCGGTCTGGCTGGCACGCAAACTGCTTTAATTGCTGTAGAAATTTTTTAACCAACGCTTTACCCAGGAGTACCCGATGGCCAAGACCGTTGCAGACGTGATGAAGATGGTGCAGGAGAACGAAGTCAAGTTTGTGGACTTCCGTTTTACCGACACCCGTGGCAAACAGCAGCACACCACGGTGCCTGTGTCGCACTTTGATGACGATAAATTTTCCTCTGGCCACGCGTTTGACGGCTCGTCCATTGCTGGCTGGAAGGGGATTGAAGCCTCGGACATGTTGCTGATGCCCGATCCCAACACGGCCAACATCGACCCTTTCTTTGAAGAAACCACCCTCATCATGAATTGTGATGTGGTGGAGCCTGCAGATGGCAAGGCCTACGACCGCGATCCCCGCTCCATTGCCAAGCGTGCCGAAGCCTACCTCAAGGCTTCCGGTATTGGTGATA
>JAUYGP010000460.1 GCA_030690515.1 Giesbergeria sp. | reverse complement strand
CAGAACGCCCAGCTTCTGGGTTTCTGTGCTGTCCATCGGTGCTGCATTAATTTCAAGACTTTTTGGTCTCAAGCCCTTGCGCAGCAAGCGCCAATAGCTATCTTTTTTTAATGCGCTGTGCCGGCTTGGTGGCACAGCGGTTTTCCGCAGTTGGCGCCAGTCTTCCAATCAGCCGTTTTAAATTTCCGGATGTGCTTTCAGCCATGCGCGCAGCGCATTGTTGATGCGCTTTTGCCCGCCCGCACCGCTGTCTTTGAATGCACCCACCACGTCGGCATCCAGCAGATATTGATTTGTTCCTTCGGCCTGGCCAAGGCGGGCCGGCCCCGTTTTGGGGTAGAGCATTTCGCGCCCGGCATCGCTGCCCAGCAGCTCGGCGAGCACTTCGCCCGCAGGGCGTGCCTTGGCAAACCATTCGGCTGTGGCTTCGGGTGCGTCGTCAGGTGTACCTCTAGGGTCACCACCTGACGGAACAGCCGACCTATGCGCACACCTCGTTCATCAAGACGGCCGCGCCTTTGCTGGGGCGCAATGTGACGGTGGGGGTGCGGGTGGCGATCTGACGGGTGATGCCATCGTGATGTGAGCGAGCCAGCGGCAGGGGCGGGCGCTGCTGGCTTGCACTCTTTCGCTGCCCCAAACCACCGAAACCAAGGGGGCAAGGTGCCCGAAACCCATGCCATACTTGGTCTCACGTGGTTGATTTTGCTACCAGGATGTATCTGCCCCCCATATCGCAACAGCCCTGCATGCCCGCCACTCCCACGCCGTCCGCAAAGCTGCTGCAACTGCTCCCCGAGGCGGTGGTGCAAACCGATGCGCTGTGGGAGATCACTTATCTGAATCCGGCGTGGCACAAGCTCACCGGCCATGCTGTGGAGGCGGCGCTCGGCAGGTCGCTGCTTGAATTTGTGCATCCCGACGACATCGGCACCCTGCGCTCGGGCATGCCGGTGTTCCGGATGCAGTTTGCCGACGCGGACTACCGCTGGGTGCGTCTGCAGTTCCACCCAGAGACGGATGCGGCGCAGCGGGTGATCAGCCGCCAGGGTGTCCTGGTCGAGATCACCGAGGTCACCGAACAGGTGCTGGTGGAAATTCGCCAGCGCTTTCTGCGCTTGCTGGAGACCATTGATGGCGTGGTGTGGGAGGCTGAGATCGGCGTGGGCAATACCTTCCTGAGCCCGCAGGTGGAACGGCTGTTCGGTTACTCCGTGGAAGAGTGGCGGGCTGACCCGGGCTTCTGGCGCTCGCATGTGCATCCCGATGATCTGGAGGAGGCCCTGCGCATCGACGATGCCGCCTACAACGCCACGCACAGCCATGCCTACGAGATG
>JAUYGP010000449.1 GCA_030690515.1 Giesbergeria sp. | reverse complement strand
CCCCTGAGCGGCTGCGCTGCCAGGCGGCCAGACCGAACTCAGACCTTCCGCAACAGGGCCACGGCTCGGGCCTCGATGGCCAGGCACTGACCCACGGGCCCCAGCCGTTCAGCCGTCTTGGCCTTGACGTTCACTTGCTCTAACGCCAATCCCAGGGCCTCGGCCATGCGCGCACGCATGGCCGGAATATGCGCCGCCAGGCGCGGCGCCTGTGCCACCACAGTGCTGTCGATGTTGCTGACCTCGTAGCCTTGCGCACGCACGCGGCGGGTAGCCTCCTGCAGCAGAACGACAGAATCTGCCCCTCGAAATTCCGCATCGGTATCGGGAAAATGCGTACCGATGTCGCCCAGCGCCGCCGCACCCAGCAGGGCATCGGTCACGGCATGCAGCAGCACATCGGCATCGGAATGACCCAGCAAGCCCGCAGTGTGTGGAATTTCCACGCCGCCAATCACCAGCCGACGTCCCGGCACCAATGCGTGAACGTCCCAGCCTTCACCGATCCTGAAATGCATATCTTTGCCCTGGCAATGTCAAAAAATGGTTTTCCCCGGCGTGTCGCTGACCTGACCGCGGGTGCCGCCGAAGCGCTCAAGTGTCCCACCATGCATGCGCTGGGCTAACACGGCCTGGGCCAGCAAGAAGTCTTCCGGATAGGTCACCTTGAAGTTCAGCGCGCTGCCCGGCACCAGGCGCGGGTGCAGCCCCATCGCCTCCATGGCGCTGGCCTCGTCCGTGGCAGATGAGCCCACGTGCTCCAGTGCGGTGCGCAGCGGCCCAATACGGAACATTTGTGGCGTCTGGGCCAGCCACTTGTCGGCACGGTCCACCGTGGAAGCGACGCGGATACCGCCCGGCCCCGAGGTCGCCGTCTTGAGGGTATCGGCCAGCTTGTGCGCCAGCAGCCCGCCCACGCTATCGTGCGCGCAGGCATCCATCAGCCCTTCGATCTGGGCCGAAGTAACCAGGCAGCGCGCTGCATCGTGCACCAACACCCAGTCGTTTTCCTGGGCGCCACGCTCTAGCAAGGCGCCCAGCCCGCCCACCACGGTATCGGCGCGCGTCGGGCCACCGCAATCCACGGTAAAAAAAGTGGGGCCGGCGTAGGCCTGCAAAAAACGGTCGCCGGGCGCCACGGCCACCAGCGTGCCGCGCAAGCGCGCCACCCCAGCAAAGGCTGCCAGCGTATGCAATACCATGGGCTGACCCGCCACCGGCTGGTACTGCTTGGGCAAGTCGAGGCTGGCCGCCTGTGCTGACACAGCACGCGCACCCACCCCCGCACAGGGCAGCAAGGCCCAAAAGTCTCCTTGCGCGGGCGGGGGCACGCCATCGGGTGTCGCCAAAGGCGGTGTCAGAGGTTCGGTCATGGGAGCATTCTAAAATCGCATCTTCCGCTGCGTCCGGCTGGCGCATTTATCGCGCGGCCGCATGGGCGGCGCGGCCTTATTTCCTGCGCATGGATCTTCCCAAACTTCTCCCCGGCAAACGTTTCACCGTGCCCCGCCCCACAGGCAGCGCCGATGCCCTGCTGCTGGCCCGTCTGGGCGAGCGCGAGAAAACTGCGCAGCGCACCACCGTGATCGTCACGGCCGATGCCAGCGACGCGCAGCGCCTCATCGACGAGATGGCGTTCTTTGCGCCGGAACTGCGCTGCGCTCTGTTTCCCGATTGGGAAACCCTGCCCTACGACCAGTTCTCGCCGCACCAGGACCTCATCAGCGAGCGGCTGGCTGCGCTGTGGCGCATCAGCCAGAAGGACCGCGAAACCGGCGCCGACGTGGTCATCGTGCCCGCCACCACGGCGCTCTATAGGCTCGCGCCGCCCTCGTTCCTGGCGGGCTACACCTTCCAGTTCAAGGTCAAGCAAAAGCTGGACGAGACGAAATTCAAGGCCCAACTCACGCTGGCTGGCTACAGCCATGTGACCCAGGTGGTAAGCCCGGGCGAGTACGCGGTGCGCGGCGGCCTGATTGACCTCTTTCCGATGGGCTCGCTGCAGCCCTTCCGCGTGGACCTGTTCGACGATGAGATCGACAGCATCCGCACCTTTGACCCCGACAGCCAGCGCAGCCTGTATCCCGTGCCCGAGGTACGCCTGCTACCCGGGCGCGAATTCCCCATGGATGAACCGGCCCGGGCGCGTTTTCGGGCCCGCTGGCGCGAGCTGCTGGAGGGAGACCCCACCAAGAGCCGCATCTACAAGGACATGGGCGCAGGCGTCGCCACGGCCGGTATCGAGTACTACCTGCCGCTGTTCTTTGACGAAACCGCCACGGTGTTTGACTACCTGGGCGATGCCGCCACCGTGGTTCTGCACGGCGACCTGGAACCTGCCTTTCAACGTTTCTGGCAGGACACGCGTGACCGCTACCGTCTGCTGCAGGGCGACCCCGAACGCCCGGTACTGCCACCCGAAGCCCTGTTCCTGAGCGCCGACCAGTTCTACACCCGGTGCAAGGCGCACACGCAGTTGGCCATCCGCCCAGGTATGGACGATGTGATCGACAACGCGCACTTTCAGCCGCACACCGACCTGTCCGTGGTGCGCGGCGCAGAAGACCCGCTGGCCCGGCTGCACGCCCACATTCGCAACACGCCGCACCGTGTGCTTCTGCTAGCAGAAAGCGCCGGGCGGCGCGAAAGCCTGCTCGACTTCCTGCGTGCCTCGCGCCTGAATCCACCCGCCTTTGACACGCTGGCTGAATTCCAGGCCAGTACCGATGAAAAAGTGGGTATCGCCACGGCGGCGCTCACCACAGGTTTCAAGTGGATGGAGGAAGGCATCGATTTCGTCACCGAGACCGAGCTTTTTGCCGCAGGCCCGACCACGCGCCGCCGCAAGAAGCAGGAACAGGTGAGCGATGTCGAGGCACTGATCAAGGACCTCTCCGAGCTCAATGTGGGCGATCCCGTCGTGCACAGCGCGCACGGCATCGGCCGCTATCGGGGCCTCGTCAACATGGACGTAGGCAACAAAAACCCTGACGGAACCCCTGCCCTGCAGGAGTTTTTGCACCTGGAGTACGCGGGTGAAGCGGTGCTGTATGTGCCCGTAAGCCAGTTGCAGCTCATCAGCCGCTACACCGGCGTGAGTGCCGACGAAGCTCCGCTGCACAAGCTGGGCAGCGGCCAGTGGGAAAAAGCCAAGCGCAAGGCGGCCGAACAGGTGCGCGACAGCGCGGCCGATCTGCTCAACATCTACGCCCGCCGCGCCGCGCGCGAGGGCCATGCCTTCCGCTACAGCGCGCAGGACTACGAAACTTTTGCCAACGACTTCGGCTTCGAGGAAACCGCCGACCAGAATGCCGCCATCCACGCGGTGATCCAGGACATGATCTCACCCCGCCCGATGGACCGCCTGGTCTGTGGCGACGTGGGCTTTGGCAAAACCGAGGTGGCGCTGCGCGCCGCCTTCGTGGCGGTCACAGGAGGCAAGCAAGTGGCGCTGCTGGCGCCCACCACGCTGTTGGCCGAGCAACACTACCGCACGCTGGTGGACCGCTTCAGCAAGTGGCCCGTGAAAGTCGCCGAGGTGTCGCGCTTTCGCTCGGGCAAGGAGATCACCGCGGCCATCAAAGGCATTGCCGACGGCACGGTGGACATCGTGGTCGGCACGCACAAGCTGCTCAGCGAATCCACCAAGTTCCACAACCTGGGCCTGCTCATCATTGACGAAGAGCATCGCTTTGGCGTGCGCCACAAAGAGCAGATGAAAGCCCTGCGTGCTGAGGTGGACGTGCTCACCCTCACCGCCACGCCGATTCCGCGCACGCTGGGCATGGCGCTCGAAGGCCTGCGCGACCTGAGCGTCATCGCCACCGCGCCGCAGCGGCGCCTGGCCATCAAGACCTTCGTGCGCAACGAGGGTACGGGCGTGATCC
>JAUYGP010000448.1 GCA_030690515.1 Giesbergeria sp. | reverse complement strand
GCAATACCGAGATTGCCCTGAACTTCATCACGCCGCACCAGAAGTGGGGTATCCACTCGACCTACAGCGACAACCTGCACATGCTCACGCTCAATCGGGGTGGCCCGGTGATCTGGCTGAGCGAGGATGACGCCCGCAGTGCAGGCATCGTGGACAACGATTGGGTCGAGCTGTTCAACGCCAACGGAGCCATCGCGGCGCGTGCTGTGGTCAGTCAGCGTGTGAACAACGGCATGGTGATGATGTACCACGCGCAGGAAAAGATCATCAACACGCCCGGCTCAGAAATCACGGGGACCCGTGGCGGTATCCACAACTCGGTGACCCGGATCGTGCTCAAGCCCACGCACATGATTGGTGGCTACGCACAGTACAGCTATGGTTTCAATTACTACGGCACCATTGGCACCAACCGCGACGAATTTGTGGTGGTGCGCAAGATGAATCGCGTGGACTGGATGGACGAACCGGCCGAAGCCGCAACGTCCCACGCTTAAGCAGCCCGCAAGAAGGAGAACACGATGAAAATTCGCGCGCAAATCGGCATGGTGCTGAACCTGGACAAGTGCATTGGCTGCCACACCTGCTCGGTCACCTGCAAGAACGTCTGGACCAGCCGTCCCGGCGTGGAGTACGCCTGGTTCAACAACGTTGAAACCAAGCCCGGCATTGGTTACCCCAAGGAGTGGGAGAACCAGGATAAATGGAATGGCGGCTGGAACCGCAATGCCGACGGCAGCATCGTGCCGCGCCAGGGGGGCAAGTGGAAGATGCTCATGCGCATTTTCGCCAACCCCAACCTGCCGCAGATCGACGATTACTACGAACCCTTCACTTTCGACTACGACCATCTGCAGTCGGCGCCCGAGATGAAGGCCCCGCCCACGGCCCGTCCGCGCAGCCTGATCACCGGTCAGCGCATGGAAAAAATCGAGTGGGGCCCAAACTGGGAAGAACTGCTGGGCGGCGAGTTCAGCAAGCGCAGCATTGATCGCAACTTTGACGATGTGCAAAAGGACATCTACGGGCAGTTCGAAAACACCTTCATGATGTACTTGCCGCGCCTGTGCGAGCACTGCCTGAACCCGGCCTGCGTGGCATCGTGCCCCTCGGGATCGATCTATAAGCGCGAAGAAGACGGCATCGTCCTGATTGACCAGGACAAATGCCGCGGCTGGCGCATGTGCATTTCGGGCTGCCCCTACAAGAAGATTTACTACAACTGGCAGACCGGCAAGGCCGAGAAGTGCATCTTCTGCTATCCGCGCATCGAGGCGGGTCAGCCCACCGTGTGCTCGGAAACCTGCGTAGGCCGTATCCGCTATCTGGGTGTGCTGTTGTATGACGCAGATCGTATCCAGGAAGCTGCCAGCGTGGAGCGCGACCGCGACCTGTATCAGGCGCAGTTGGACATCTTCCTCGACCCCAATGACCCCGAGGTCATCAAGCAGGCCCGTATCGACGGCATCCCCGACAACTGGATGGACGCCGCACGCAATAGCCCGGTCTACAAGATGGCTGTCGAGTGGAAGGTGGCGCTGCCGCTGCACCCCGAGTACCGCACCCTGCCTATGGTCTGGTACGTGCCACCGCTCTCGCCCATCACGGCGGCAGCCAATGCGGGTCAGGTCAGCGCCAACGGCGAAATACCGGACGTGTCGCAACTGCGCATCCCCGTGCAGTACCTGGCCAACCTGTTGACCGCTGGCGACACCGCTCCTGTGGTGCGTGCGCTGGAGCGTATGTTGGCCATGCGAACCTATCAGCGTGAAAAGCATGTGGAGCAACGCCAGAACCTGTCGGTGCTCAAGCAGGTCGGTCTGACGCTGCACGAAGCCGAAGACATGTACCAGACTATGGCCATCGCAAACTACGAAGACCGTTTCGTCATTCCCACGACGCACCGCGAGTATGCGGAAAACGCCTTTGATATTCGGGGCGGTTGCGGTTTCTCGTTCGGCAATGGTTGTTCGGATGGCGCCAGCGACGTCAGTCTGTTTGGTGGCAAGAAGCCGCGCACCATTCCGATCAAGGCCACCGTCTGAGGAGCCACCATGTTCAAGAAAAAACCGGAGTCCCTGCGTCTGACGCTGCGGGCGCTGGCGCATTTGCTGAGATACCCCGATGCGCAGTTGCGTTCGGAAATGCAGCAACTGGCCGAAGCCTTGCAGGTGGAGCAGGCGCTCAAGGTGGATCGCCTGGCCGAACTTGTGGCCCTGTGCCGCCAGTTGGCGGCATCCGACGCGATGGAGGCCGAGTCCCGCTATGTCGAGACGTTCGACCGTGGCCGCTCGTCATCTCTGCACCTGTTTGAACATGTGCATGGCGATTCGCGCGACCGTGGCCCGGCGCTCATCGACCTGCTGCAAACCTATGAGCGGGCTGGCTTGCAGTTCAGCGCCCCTGAGCTGCCCGACCATCTTCCTGTGGTGCTGGAGTTCGCTTCGACGCAACCGCCCGAAGTGGCTTGTGGATTTCTGGGCGAAATGGCCCATATCCTTACGTCGCTTTTCAGTGCCCTGGTGGCCCGTGAGAGTCCCTACGCCAGCGTGATTGGCGCCATTCTCGAGATCGCCGGTCAGCAGGTACAGGCTGTGCCCGTGCCGGAAGAGCCCGAGATCGACGATTCCTGGGATGAGCCCGTCGCTTTTGATGGTTGCAGCACCCGTGGCCAAGCGAAGCCTGGTCAGCCGCAACCCCTGCATTTTGTCCGTAATCCCCGTGCACCAGAAGGAGCGCCCCTATGACCGCCTGGCTTGATACCCTGCTGTTTGGCATCTATCCCTATATTTGCCTGGCTGTTTTCTTCATCGGCAGCCTGATCCGCTTTGATCGTGACCAGTACACCTGGAAAAGCGATTCCTCGCAGTTGCTGCGCACCGGCAGCCTGCGCTGGGGCAGTAACCTGTTCCATGTCGGCGTGCTGTTCTTGTTCTTTGGGCATTTCGTCGGCATGCTCACGCCCCACTTCATCTATGAGCACTTCATCGGTGCGGGCGCCAAGCAGCTGATGGCCATGGTCAGCGGCGGCATTGCCGGCGTTTTGGGCATCATTGGCCTGTCGCTCCTGCTGCATCGCCGCCTGACGGATCCGCGGATTCGCATCACGTCCAAGACCAGCGACATCGTGCTGCTGTGGCTGTTGTGGATTCAACTGGCCCTGGGCCTGGCCACCATTCCTCTGTCGGCCCAGCATCTGGATGGTTCCATGATGATGCGGCTGGCCGAGTGGGGCCAGCGCATCGTCACGTTCCGCTCTGGCGGTGTGGAGCTGCTGGCCGAAGCCGGTTGGGTCTTCAAGGCCCATATGTTCCTGGGCATGAGCGTGTTCCTGATCTTCCCGTTCACCCGTCTGGTGCACGTATGGAGCGGTTTTGGCACGTTGGCTTACGTGTTGCGTCCCTACCAGTTAGTACGTGCACGCCGTTTGAATCTCCCCGCAGGGCACAACCAGCCTTCGGCCAAGTAATCGGTTTTGAGCGACTCTTGAGGAGAAACCCATGAGTGGATGTGGATCAGGCGGTTGCGGCTGTGCAACCACCCCCGAGAAAACCAACCCGCTGACGCCCGAGCAACAGACGGCCTACGACGCATTGGCCAGCAGTCTGGCGGCCACGGCACCCCTGTCCGAGCCTGCGGTGGCGCCCCGTGTTGCGCCCGCGGGCAACGGGCCGGTTGCGCGGGTCAATGGCGTTGCCTTGCACGAGGCGGGCCAGTTTCTCGACCCCGAAATGCTGCGTCAGCGCGCATGTACAGAACTCTTGCGCCAAGCCACGCAACAGGCAGGTTTGTTGTCTGAGCAGGACCTGCCTGCGACCGACGGAACCACCAGTGAGGCTGCGGCAGCGGCCATCGAGAAGCTACTGGAGCGGGAACTGCAGGTGCCGGATCCTTCCGAGGAGGCCTGCCGCCGCTACCACGAAGCCCACCCCACAGCCCATGTGCAGGGTGAGCGCGTGCAGTTGCGGCACGTGCTGTTCGCTGTCACGCCGGGCGTGGATGTGAAGCAGCTGCGCTTGCGCGCCGAGGCGCTGTTGCTGGAACTGCGCTGTGCTGATGATGGTGGTGCCACATTCAAGGCCGCTGCGCAAAAATGGTCTAACTGCCCTAGCGGAGCGCAGGGCGGCGAGTTGGGCTGGCTGACGCGGGCCGACTGTGCGCCCGAGTTTGCACGGGAGGTTTTTGGCGGCGCTGAAATCGGCGTGCTGTCGCGCTTGGCGCACAGCCGTTTTGGTCTGCATGTGGTGGAAGTGGTGGCGCGCGAGGCGGGTGAGCGGCCCTCATTCGAGCAGGTCCGGGGTGCGGTGGAGCTGTCCCTGCGCCAGCAGACCTGGATGAATGCCTTGCGCCAGTATCTGCAATTGCTTGCAGGGGCTGCCACGCTGGAAGGTGTGGACATCGAGGGCGCAGAAACGCCGCTGGTTCAATGAGTGGGTTGGCCGCCCGGCCTTGCCGGGAGGCAGAAAGCCGTCCATGCCCGATGACGATCTATTGGAGCGCCTGCGTAGTTTCAACCAGGACGCCTTTCCGCAGTACCGGCAGCAGTTCCAAACGCTCGTGGATGAGGGGCAGCACCCCACCACACTGTTCATAGGTTGTTCGGACTCCCGCCTGGTACCGCATCTGCTGACAGGCGCGGGGCCGGGCGAGCTGTTCCTGGTGCGCAATGTGGGTGCTTTTGTGCCGCCTTACGATGGCTCTTATGGACTGCATGGAACCGCCGCCGCGATTGAATTTGCTGTATTGAGTCTGCAGGTCAGCCGCATCATCGTGTGTGGGCACAGCCACTGCGGTGCCATCAAAGCCATCTACGGGGAAGTTCCGGCCGAGGCCCACAACCTGCGCCGCTGGCTGGATCTGGGCCGCAAGGCCGCACTGCCCGTGGTGCCTGGCCCCGAGGCTTTTCGCCGTACCGAGCAGCGGGCTGTGGTGTTGCAACTTGAACGCCTGATGGACTACCCCATGGTACGCAGGCGAATCCAGGACGGCAGCATCACCCTGCACGGCTGGCACTATGTGATTGAAGAGGGGGAAGTGCATGTTTTCGATGTGCAAACCGGAGGCTTTGTTGCCGCCTCGGTAGCCACAACCTGCGGCACCGGCCCCTACCACCCCTACGTCGAACACGATGGCCAGGTGCTGGACGACGAATAACCCGTGCGTCGGGTCGGGGTATACGGTTCGTAACAATAAATTACATTCAACGTGAAGCAAGGCTGGGCGCTGGATGGCCGCGAGCGGCAGGAAAACCCCTGGCAGTGCATTGGATACCAAGGCGCTACACTGCCGGCTGACTGGCGCCCGGCCGACCCGGCTTGGGCCTGCCACACCTCCGGGCCGCTTGGCTACAGCGAGGTCTTGTCTCCAGCAACATCTACGGGATTGGCACCATGAAGAGAGAAAACTTGGGTCGTGCACACGACGTGACGGCAACCCAACCCATCAGCCTGGATGTGCTGAAGGAAAAATACCTCAAGGCTGGTGAAACCAGCGCCGAAGACCTCTTCCGCCGCGTGGCGCGCGCCCTGGCGTCGGTGGAAGCCGAAGCCGATCGCGAAAAATACGAAAACCTGTTCCTGGCCAACATGCATGCCGGTGCTATTGGCGCTGGGCGCATCATGAGTGCCGCTGGTACCGATATCCAGGCGACGCTCATCAACTGTTTCGTGCAGCCCGTGGGCGACTGCATCCAGGGCATGGACGACGAAGGCTTCCCTGGCATCTACGAGGCCTTGCGCGAAGCCGCTGAAACCATGCGCCGTGGTGGTGGCGTGGGCTATGACTTCTCGCGCATCCGTCCGCGCGGTGCAGAGGTCAAAGGCACGCACTCGATGGCCTCGGGGCCGTGCAGCTATATCAATGTGTTCGATCAGTCGTGCTCGACCGTCGAGAGCGCGGGCGCACGCCGTGGTGCGCAGATGGGCGTGCTGCGCATCGACCATCCCGATGTGCACGACTTCATTACCGCCAAGCGCACGCCGGGGCGCTGGAACAACTTCAATGTGTCGGTGGGTGTGAGCGATGCTTTCATTCAGGCCGTGCAAGACGATCAACCCTGGGAGCTGGTGCACAAGTCCCGCCCGGGCATCACCGTGATGGAGCAAGGCGCCTACCAGCGCGCTGATGGCCTGTGGGTGTACCAGAGCCTGCCCGCCCGTGAGCTGTGGGACACCATCATGAAGTCCACCTACGACTTCGCTGAGCCGGGAATTCTGTTCCTCGACCATATCAACCAGGACAACAACCTGCGCTATTGCGAGAAGATTGCCGCTACCAACCCCTGCGGCGAGCAGCCCCTGCCGTCCTACGGTTGCTGCGACCTCGGCCCCATCATCTTGACGCGTTTTGTGCGCAATCCCTTTGGTTTCGACGGTCCTGCGGTGTTTGATTTCGATTCGTTTGCGAAATCGGTCGCGCTGCAGGTGCGGGCCCTCGACAACGTGCTCGACGTGACCTTCTGGCCACTGCCGCAGCAAGACGCTGAGGCCAAAGACAAGCGCCGCATCGGCGTCGGCTTTACCGGCATGGGCAACACCCTGGCCCTGCTGTGTCTGCGCTATGACAGCGACGAAGGGCGCACCATGGCCGCGCGCATTGCAGAGCACATGCGCGATTGCGCCTATACCGCATCGGTCGAGCTGGCGCGCGAGAAGGGGGCCTTCCCCCGGTTCAATGCCGACGGCTATCTGGCCGAAGGCACCTTCGCCAGCCGTCTGCCAGCCGCGCTGAAAAAACAGATCCGCGCGCACGGTATCCGCAACAGCCACCTGCTGTCGATCGCTCCCACCGGCACCGTGAGCCTGGCCTTTGCCGACAATGCGTCCAACGGCATCGAGCCGCCGTTTTCCTGGATGTACAAGCGCAAGAAGCGCGAGGCCGATGGCAGCACAGCCGAGTACGCTGTGGAAGACCATTCCTGGCGCCTGTACCGTGAGTTGGGCGGCGACGTCAATCAGTTGCCCGAGTACTTTGTCTCGGCGCTGGAGATGTCAGCCCAGGACCACATCGCCATGATGAAGGCGGTGCAGCCCTTTGTGGACACAGCCATCTCCAAGACGGTCAACATCCCGGCCGACTACCCCTACGAAGACTTCAAGGGCCTGTACTTGCAGGCCTGGCGTGCCCGCCTCAAGGGCCTGGCCACCTACCGCCCGAACAGCATCCTGGGCTCCGTTCTTGAAGTTCACGCGACACCGGAGACTGACACATCGTCGGTTGCGGCCCTGGACGCACCGTCCATCGACCCCATGCGGACGGTGATCGAAAGCCGTCCCAAAGGCGCCCTTTCGGCCGTGGCCGAAAAAGTGGACTACTGGACGCAGGAAGGTCAGAAACGTCTGTACCTGATCGTTTCCTTTTTGCCTGTGCCCAATGCCGAGGGCACCGGGACTGTCGATCGCGCCATCGAGTTTTTCATGCCTGTGGGCCAGAGTGGTGAGTCGCAGCAATGGGTCACCTCCAGCATGCGCCTGCTGTCATTGGCCGCACGCGGCGGCTTTCTTGAGCGCGCGCTGTCCGACATGCGCAAGGTTGCCTGGGACCGTGGCCCTGTGCGCCTGGGCACCCACCAGAAGGACGACGGCACGCAGGTGCCCAAGTGGCATGACTCCGAAGTGGCCGCCATCGCCTACGCCATCCAGAACATTCTGGCGCGCCGGGCCCGGCAGCACAGCCCAGTCGTGCAGGAATCTGTGCAGGGCGATGCGCCCCTGGCCACCATGCCCCCCGTCATGGCGGGCAAAAAGTGCTCGGAGTGTGGCGCCCATGCCATGATCCGCAAGGACGGTTGCGACTACTGCACCCAGTGCGGCCACCTGGGAACCTGTGGGTGAGCGAGCGGCCGGTCATTCCGGTGCGGCCCGTTGCGGGCAAACCCTCCGCTGAAGTACTGGCGCAGCTCGACCGCCGCTGGCGGTTGCGTTATCTGATGCTGGCACCATACCGGCTGGGGTTTTTCCTGGCCATGGTATTGCTGGTGACCTCCGGCGCGTGGTGGGCGCTGGTGCAGGTCTCGCGCGTTTTCCCGTGGCCCGCGCTGGGCTATTCGCTGTCGCCGACGGTGGTGCATGCCGCTGTCATGGTGTTTGGCTTCATCCCACTGTTTTTCTCGGGTTTTCTCTTTACTGCTGGGCCCAAATGGCTGGGTGTGGAGCCCTGGCCGACGCACGCCCTGCGCGCGCCCTTGCTGCTGCAGGCGGCGGGTTGGCTGACCTGGATCGCTGGTGCGCACTTGTCGGCCGTAGTGTGCCTGGTGGGTGCGGTGCTGGCGTGGGTGGGGTTGACCTCCATGGGCGTGCGGTTCTGGCGCCTGGTGCTCCGCAGCCGGGCCGAAGACCAGGTGCATGCACGGGCCATTGGCGTCGCAGTCATCGTCGGCAGTCTGAGTCTGCTGGGCTTGTGTGTCAGCCTGGTGTGGGACGCCCAGGACATCGCACGGGTTTTCGTCCTGACCGGGCTGTG
>JAUYGP010000439.1 GCA_030690515.1 Giesbergeria sp. | reverse complement strand
ATAGCTATCAATATAGTAGCTGAAGAGGCGGATCACTACGCGGCCAGAAACAGCGCCGGGTCCACCATGGTGCGGTTGAGCATCACGCCCCAGTGCAGGTGCGGGCCCGTCACGCGGCCTGTGGCGCCCACGGCGCCCAGGCGCTGGCTGGTTTGCAGCACATCGCCGGGCTGCACATCGGTGGCGCTCAAATGGCAATACATCGTGAGCAGGCCGCCGCCGTGGTCTAGCCATACGGTGTTGCCGTTGAAAAAATAATCGCCCACATCAATCACACGTCCCGGCAGGGGTGCTGTCACTGGGGTGCCTGTGGGCGCGGCAATGTCCATGCCGCTGTGCGGATTGCGTGCCTGGCCATTGAACACCCGCCGCAGCCCGAACGAGCTGGAGCGCCGACCCGGCACCGGCACCTGCATGGCCAGGGCCGCGGGCAAGGGCGTGCTGAATGTGGCCATCACCTGCGCCTGGTGCGCGCGCTCATGCTCAAAACGCGCCTGGTCTTCGGGCGACAAATCCACCGTGCCGGGCGCCACCTTCAGGCGTTGCTCGCTGTAGCGCTTGGGCGCAACGGCGAAAGTCACGGTGCGTGTGCTGCCATCGGCCGCTCGCACGGTGATCTGCGCCGGGCCCGGTGCCGTCGCCAGGGCAATGCCCACCAACGCCGTCCATTCCAGTGCGTCTCCCACCACCAGCAAGGGCACATCGTGTTCGCCCTGGCGCAGGTGCGCTACGGGCCGCACCGTCCCTGGCCCCAGCGGCAGCTGCGCCACGCCGCCAGGCACCACCAGGGTGCGCGGCCAGGCTTGCGAGGGTGCGGCCGCCCGCAGCGGCGCGGCAGGCAGCACCAGCAGGCCCACGGCGCCCAGCAGGGCAGTGCGGCGGTGCAAGGAGAGGCAGGAGGGCAAGGTCAGCATGGGCGATATCCGTAGCGGGGCGGGCGTTGTTCAAAAAACGGTGCAGCGCTCATTGTGCGGGCGCTGGCAGCTATGCAAATCATAGAATGCCGGGAACTGCACGACCTTGTGCGCATCTATCCCGATCTGTTGAAAAGCCTACTCTTGAACCCCACCCCCGTTTTTGTCGATAGCGGCCCACCCGTTGCCCTGCCGTGGGCCCGCATGCGCCAGCGCGCTCGGCGGGCTGTGGGCGTGGTGGCGCTGCTGCTGGCGGGCTGCAGCAGTGTGCCGCCGGTGCAGCAGTACGGGCCGCAAGAAGACTTCGGTTCGGTGGCGACCTATTCGCGCCTGTTCGATGCCAGCCCCGCACACACCTGCGAGGCGGCACGCCGCGCGCTGCTGAGCCAGGGCTACCTCATCAATTCGGCCTCGGCCGAGCAGGTGGAGGGCAAGAAAAATTTCCAGCCCGACGCCGAGTCACACTTGCAGATTTTGATCCGAGTGGTGTGCGTGCCTGATGCGGCCAGCGGACAAATCAGCCTGGGTTTTGTCACCGCCGTGCAAGACCGCTACACCCTCAAAAAAGCCAACAATTCGGCCAGTCTGGGCGTGGGGGCCATTGGTTCGGTGTCGCTGCCCTTCATGGCCGGCAGCGAGGCCATGGTCAAAATCGGCAGCGAAACCATCGCCGCCAGCCGCTTCTACAACAGCTTTTTTGACCTGGTGCGCAGCTACCTTTCTGCCAGCGACCTCGTGGTCGAGTGAAAGGCTGCGTCGCCGCTGCGCTCAGTGTGTGACGAACTCGTAAGTGACCGCTTCGCTCTCCACCATGTCCAGGATGTCGTTGAGCACATCCTCGTCCTCGGTACTGCTCCACACATCTTCCGGGTTGCTGGCAAACAGCGGTTCGATGGCAATGTCCATGAACACGCCATTGGGCAGCTTGAGCACAGGCGTTCCTTCTGAGGTGCCAACCAGCTCCCAGTCTTCCGGCACGGCCATTTCCAGTTCAATCGTGACTTTGAGTTTCTTCATGCAGTGTTCCTTGGTGAATCGGGCGAGGGTAACCGATATACCTTCAAAGACGCCTCACCCGCTGGATGCTATTGAAAACAGAGTGCCCAGTCGCCGTCCGTCAAAGCGGTAGTCCGTATACATGGACCTGTGTGATGATGCTGGCCTGCCCATGCCCGCACCTCTGCCATGCCTTCGCTTGAACTGAAAATTCCGCCACCCCTGGTCGCCGCCACCGTCGCCGGGGCCATGGTGGCTGCAGCGGTGTGGTTGCCGCCCGTGCTGGATGTGCCCTACGGCGTTCGCCTGGGCGGCGCCCTGGTGCTGGCGGGCGTGGGTGCGTGCTTTGACATGGCGGGCCTGCGGGCCTTCTTCAAGGCCAAGACCACCATCAGCCCGCTGCAGCCCAACAGGGCTGCAGCCGTGGTGACCACGGGCGTCTACCGCTTCACGCGCAATCCCATGTATCTGGGGCTGGTGCTGATATTGCTGGGCCTGGCGCTGTACCTGGCCTCGCCGTGGGCGGTGCTGGGGCCACTGGTGTTTGTGGCCTATATCACGCGCTACCAGATCAAGCCCGAAGAGCGTGTGCTGGCCGCCCGCTTTGGAGCGCCCTACACCGACTACTGTGCACAGGTGCGGCGCTGGCTGTAATTCCATTTCTAAATCAAACGATTACTTTGTCGGCTTCGCTTGCCGTGCTAGAGCACTGTCTGCGCTTCGCCTTCGCGTACTCGATTGATTGAGAAACGGAATAAGCGCCGGGTGACTGAATTATTGGTAAAAAGTGCATCCGGCGCTTGCTAGGTAAGCGCAAGAAGCTATCAAAATCATAGTTTTGCGAATCAGATAGCATGGCCGCATGACCACCCACTACGAAAGCGTGCACCCCGTCACGCTCTACCCCGACGCCTTCCACGTGGCGGCGCCCGACACCCCCGTGGCGCACGACCTCTTTCCCCGCAGGCCGGGCGTCTTTATCCGCAAGATGCACAGCCCCGAGCCTGCGCCGGTACTGGAACCCGCGCCAGAGCTGGCATCAGAACCCGCATCAGAGACCACAGAACCCGCCGAGCCACCCGAGCGCGTAAAACCGGTGCGCGAATTGGTGACTGGGCAGTTCGGCCTGGTGCCGCCGTGGGTCAAGTCGGTGTCGGATGCCAAGTTGCGCTCGACCAAACTCGTCAATGCGCGGCAGGAAACGGTCAGCACCTCCAACCACTTCCGCGCCACCTGGCTCAACGCGCAGCGCTGCATCGTTCCCATGATGGCCTTCTTTGTGGACGACCTGCGCAGTGGCAAGCCCGTGCCCACGCGCATTGCCCGGGTTGACGGCAAGCCCATGGGCGTGGCCGGCCTGTGGGAATGCTGGACCGGTGCCGAGGGCGACACCATCACCAGCTTTACGCTGCTCACCGTCAACGCCAACAGCCACGCGCTGATGAGCCGCTACCAGCACGGCGGTACCGAAAAGCGCATGCCCGCTGTGCTGAACGAAGGCTCTTACGACGCCTGGCTCACCGCCCACCCCCAAAAAGCCCGCGAGTTTTTGCGTGCTTACCCGGCCAACTGGCTTTTGGCCAACCCGGTGCAGAAGTAGCGGCCGAGCAGGGCGCCCTTAGCCCGCGATGGCCTGTGTGCGGTAGCTCGTGCTGCCCTCGGCCCAGGCCCGCAGGCGGTCGATGTTGGGGTGCTTGCCGGGGTGGGCCTGCGCGTCCTGCGTGTGCTCGGCATACCACTCCAGCCCCAGGCGGGCGGCGGCGGGCGTAATGCTGCCACCATACAGCGCCGCCAGTGCGGCATACACCGCCAGCGATCCCGTCTGGCCGGGCTTGTTCTCGATCGTGGCAATCACCTGACCATCGGCGTCCAGCAGGCGCAAGGCGGCAAGGTGGGTGGCAGAGGGAAGCTGCTGGAGGCGGTCGGCGAAGTTCATGGGGCGATCAATGTGAATGGAACAGGTGCTTAGAACGCAGACCCTGGCTCGCGCAGAAACGCCAGTTCTTCCGCGCTGGAAGTGCGTCCCAGCACGGCGTTGCGGTGGGGGTAGCGGCCAAAGCGGTCGATGATGGCCTGGTGCTGCAGCGCGAAAGCCAGGTTGCCCTCCAGCCCCGGCTGCGAGAAGAGTTGCACTGCCTGCACATGCACCACGCCAGATTCGCTGTGCATGTACGGCATGTAGGCAAAGGCTCGCTGTGCGGGCGGCAGGCCGCGGTCTTGCCCGCTGGCCACCAGCTCTTGCGCCAGCACCAGGGCCATGGCGTCGTGCGCAAAGGCGCGCGGTGTGTTGCGGTACACATTGCGCGAGAACTGGTCCAGCACCAGAATCTCGGCCAGCCGCCCCGGCGCGGTGGCACGCCACGTAAACAGCTCGCACCGTGTGGCAGCCTCTAGCGTGGCGCCAAAGCGGGTGCCAACGGCAGCGTCCAGCACGGAATCTTTGGCAAAGTGCTGCGGGGCCGTCAGTTCTTCGAACCAGAACTGAAGGACGGTTTCGGGGCTCACGGGGCGATGGGTTTGCATGGGTTGGGCTCGAAGCGGCTTAAAACGCTTCCTGGTCGTGTGCGGATGGCGCTAAAAATGTAATGCATTTGTTCAAGGCTTGCGCCGAGCCAGCGGCCGCGGTGGCGCGTCCATCATCCCCACGGCCGCTGCCTTGAGCAGCCGCTGGAACGACGGGCATGCCGCATGGCTGGGCGCCGGGCAGACGGCGGCGTGGCGCAGGCCCTCGCTCATGGCTTTGAGTCGCTTGACCATGCGGTCCAGCTCGTCGGCCTTGGCGGACAGCAGCGCGCGGTCGATACTGGGCTGGCCGTCGGGCGTGAACATGGTGCGGATATCGTCCAGCGAGAAGCCCGCCGCCTGCCCCAGCGCAATGAGCGCGAGCTGGTCCAGCACCTCGGGTGCAAACCTGCGCCGCCCGCCGTCCCGTGCCAGCGTGTGGATGAGCCCCTTGCTCTCGTAGTAGCGCAGCGCCGAGGCCTGCAGCCCCGACAGGCGGGCGACCTCTGAAATATCCATCAAAAAACCTCTTGACTTGAAGTTGACTTGAACTTTTATATTAGCCAGAAACCGCTCCCGCGGTCAATTGCAAAAGGAGTTTCGAGATGCCTTCACTTCATGATTTGGTCACCATCGCGCTCGTCGGAACGGGCGCCACCGCTGTGCTGGACGCCTGGCTGGTGCTGCTGCAGCGCCTGGGCGTACCCACGATGAACTTTGCACTGCTTGGCCGCTGGGTCGGCCACGGCCTGCACGGGCGCTGGCGGCACGCCGCCATGGCGCAGGCGGCGCCGGTGCAGCGTGAACGGGCCCTGGGCTGGTTGAGCCACTACCTGATCGGCATCGTGTTTGCCGGGGTGCTGGTGGGCCTGCTGGGCACCGGCTGGCTGCGCGCGCCCACGCTCGTGCCGGCGTTCGCCTTTGGTGTGGGCACGGTGGCCGTGCCGCTCTTCGTCATGCAGCCCGCCATGGGGCTGGGCTTTGCCGCCGCCAAGACACCGGCGCCGCTCAAGAACTGCACGCGCAGCGTGGCCAACCATGCGGTGTTTGGCGCTGGCCTGTACCTCGCGGCCACCTTGGTGCACTGGGTGGGTCTCTGAGGCCCTCTGCCGCTTCGCCCTCGGCGCTCCGGATTTCGCGCCGCAGGCATCTCCCTTGTTCCCGAAGTCCATCCCTTTTTCAGGAGTTATCACCATGGGCAAACTTGCCATCATTTACCACAGCGCCCACGGGCACACAGAACACATCGCGCAGCAAATTCGCAGCGGTGCCGAGCAGATCGACGGCATAGAGGTCCATCTGCTCAAGGCCGAGGATCTGGCTTTGGCACCCGATGCCCTGGTCGAATTCGACGGTTTCATTCTCGGCTCGCCCACCTACCTGGGCGGCGTCTCTGGCCCCTTCAAAACCTTTATGGACGCTACGGGCCGCCTGTGGCGCACCCAGCAACTGCGGGGTCGGCTGGCGGCGGGGTTCACCGTGTCGTCGCTGCCCTCGGGCGACAAGCAATCCACGCTGCTATCCATGTTCGTGTTCTGCATGCAGCACGGAATGCTGTGGGCGGGCAACCCCATCCTGCCTGAGCAGCACAACGGGGTGCCTTATGAAGAGGCCGCCAACCGGCTGGGATCGTGGTCCGGGCTGATGGCCCAGGCCGGGCACGCATCGCCCGTCGATTCTTTTGCACCGGGCGACGTGAAAACGGCCCGCATGTTCGGCAGGAACTTTGCATTGAACCTGCAGCGTCTGTGTGCCCCCATCGAAGCTTGAATCCACCAAAGGAGTACGCACCATGTTTCCCTCCCAATTTGCCCCTGCCTTGTTCGGCCTCATCCTCTCCGGCCTGATGTCGTTGCTGGTCTCCGGCATCTCCACCTATCGCGCTGTTGGGCTCGAAGCCCACTTTGCCGGTCTGTGGGCCTCGGCCTGGCTGATGGCATGGCTCATTGCCTTTCCGGTGGTGCTGGTGGTGGCCCCGCTCACGCGCAAAGCCGTGGGCTTGCTGACCCGCCAGGGCTAGTGCACCTTGGGCAGACCCTTGCGACCTGTCTGTGACTATTGAAGCAAAAATGCCTGATTAGGAGCACCTCTCAGATG
>JAUYGP010000433.1 GCA_030690515.1 Giesbergeria sp. | reverse complement strand
CGAGTTTCAGGCCATTGCCGAGGCGCGTCGCCGCCTGGCCGGTGGCGACGCCGGGCCGCTGCTGCGGCGCTATGCCCTCGGACCCAGCCTGGGCCAGTGCTGTGGCGGGGTGATGCACCTGCAGTTCGAGCCAATCACCCGCGCCGACGGCCCCCGCCTGCAGCAGCGCCTGGCGCCCCGGCGCACGCCCGTGGCGCTGTTTGGCGGCGGCCATGTGGGCCATGCGCTGGCGCAGGTGCTGGCGCCGTTGCCCCTGGCGCTGACCTGGATCGACAGCCGCGACAGCATCTTTCCGGCGGTGGTGCCGCAGGGCGTGGTGTGTGAGCATTCCGGGCCTGTGCACGATGCGGTGCCCGGCCTGGCGGCCGGTTCGCGCGTGCTCATCATGAGTTTCAGCCACGCCGAGGACCTGGATGTGGTGGCCGCCTGCCTGCGGCGCCAGCGTGCGCAGGGCGACTTGCCGTTCATTGGCCTGATTGGCAGCCACACCAAGTGGGCCACCTTTCGCCACCGCCTGCAGGAGCGCGGTTTTACCGCCGAGGAACTGGCGCAGGTCACCTGCCCGATTGGCGTGCCCGGCATTGCGAGCAAGCAGCCTGAAGTGATTGCCGTGGCTGTGGCGGCGCAACTGCTGCAGACGCTGGGCACCGACCACGCAGGGTAATCCCGGGGCGTTTAGATTTCGGTGGGGTGTAATTGCGCACAAAATTTGCATACACTTTGCGTTTTGGTCGCAGCGGTGCCCTGGCAATGGCTTGCCCTGGTGCGCGACCTTGTGGTTTCCCTGCCAGAACGATCGGGCCCGGAAATGAGCTGCTCAGAGCGCCCGCAGTGGTGAGCAGGTTGCCAAGGCGCCCGTGCGGCGCCACCAGGGTGAAACATCATGGAAAGCTACCTTCTCGACTGGGCCAATCTGCTGCTGCGCTGGGTGCACGTCATCACCGCGATTGCGTGGATTGGCTCGTCCTTCTATTTCGTCTTTCTCGACAGCAGCCTCACGCCGCCCGAAGACGATGACCTGAAAAAACAGGGCGTCAGCGGCGAGTTGTGGGCCGTACACGGCGGGGGCTTCTACCACCCGGTCAAGTTCAACGTCTCGCCCCCCAAGCTCCCCGGGCACCTGCACTGGTTCTATTGGGAGAGCTACAGCACCTGGCTGAGCGGCTTCTCGCTGTTCACCGTGTCCTACCTCTGGAGCGCCGGTACCTACCTGGTGGACAAGTCGCGCATGGACTGGGCGCCCGCCACGGCGGTGGTGGCCGCGCTCGCCTTTCTGGTGGTGTTCTGGCTGCTGTACGACGCTATTTGCCGGGTGTTTGGCCAGCGCAAGAACGGCGACGCCATCGTCGGGGCGCTGGTGCTGGTGCTTGTCTGCATGGCCTCGTGGCTGGCTTGCCACTGGTTTGCCGGGCGTGCGGCCTTTTTGCTGGTGGGCGCCATGATGGCCACGGCCATGAGTGCCAATGTGTTTTTCTGGATCATCCCCGGCCAGCGCACCGTGGTGGCCGACCTGAAAGCCGGGCGGCCGGTCGACCCCATCCACGGCAAACGGGGCAAGCAGCGCAGCGTGCACAACACCTACTTCACGTTGCCCGTGCTGTTTTCCATGCTCAGCGGCCACTACAGCTTTACCTGGAGCCACCCGCAGAACTGGCTGGTGCTGATCCTGATGATGTTTGCTGGTGCGGCCATTCGCCAGTTTTTTGTCATGCGCCACGGCTTCAAGTTGGGCCGCAACGCCCACCCCTGGCCGTATGCGCTGGTGGGGGTGCTGGTACTGGTGGGCACCATTTTCTGGTTGCGCCCGGCACCCGTAGATGCTATTACTTCAGAAGCTGCTGGCGCAGTATCCACAGGCGCTGGAAGCCATTTTGGCTATGAAAAAGTGCAGGCGGTATTGCAGGAACGCTGCGTGCAATGCCACGGGCCCGAGGTGCAGATGAAAGGCGTGCGGCTCGACACTGCCGAACAGGTGGCGCCGCGTGCCCAGCTGATTTACCAGCAGGTGGTGCTGCAAAAGCTTATGCCCATGAACAACGCCACGCAAATGACCGACGCCGAGCGCGACCTGATTGCCCGCTGGCACGCTGCGGGTGCACCGGTGCAGTAGTTACGCCGGGCGGGGGTCGGGCCACACCTCCAGGCCCAGGCCGCGCAGGTAAGTGCCGATGCTGGCGCGGGCGGCCTGTACCAGGTTATAGGCCTGGGGGTCCAGCAGCCAGCTTTGCAGCAGGCCTTCCACCAGCACCTGCAGGCCCAGCGCCGCCAGGTCCGGCGGAACGGCGGCGGGCCAGGGGCGTTCGGCAAAGGCGCGTTCCAGCGCACTGCGGTTGTGCGCCAGCCATTGCCGGTGTATCTGCAGGTGGCGGGCCTGCACGGCGCCCAGTTCTTCCACATATTCCACGCGGTGGATGGCGATCTGCATCACGCGGCGCAATTGCGCGTCGGTGGCAATGCGGCGCAGGGCTTCGAGCATGGCTTCGCCCACCTGCGCCACGGTGGCGGGGGGCGCATCGGGCCCGGTGCCGGTGAGCAGTTGCTCCATGGGCAGGGT
>JAUYGP010000432.1 GCA_030690515.1 Giesbergeria sp. | reverse complement strand
CACAGCGCCACCTTGGGCCGTGGCGACAGCGGTATGAACTGGTGGCAATCGCTTCTGTCGGCCGTTCCCATCATGGCGCTGCTGGCCGGTCTGGTTGTGATCAACCTCGATCTGGACGAAATCGGCATGATGGAGGTGGCTGAACTGGACGCCGCCCTGCTTGCCGACGACCTGCCTCCAGCGGCATACTCCGACCCTGGATTCGCCCAGTTCCTGAAATCAGGCGGCACGCAAAGCCACTGACGCCTGTTCTCGCCCTGCATGCACGCACCCGCAAACACACAAAACCATTCCCGCAGCCCAACGCCAGCCATCGTGCTGGCGTTGGCGTTGCTAGGGGGCTTGGCGGCGGGTGCCTGGGTGGTGGTGCAACAGGTGCGCATGGCGCCCGGCACGACCATCACAGCCCCAGCCACCCCACCCGTTTACGCCCCGGAAGCCCATAAGCCTGGATTACCCCCCGCCAAGGGCGAGGGGCCCGGCTGGGAAACCCTGAATACGGAACAAAAACTGGCGCTTTATCCGCTGGCTGAGCGCTGGGTTTTTCTGGGAAGCCTGCAAAAACGCCGATGGCTGGCGCTGGCACAAACCTTTCCATCGCTGCCCGAGGAAGAACAGACGCGGCTGCACGACCGCATGACGGCCTGGGCCAGCTTGAGTGCGCAGCAACGCAACCAGGCGCGACTCAACTATGCGGTGACCAACCGCCTGTCACAGGAAGACAAACGCTCCCAATGGGACGCCTATCAAGCCCTGAGCGAAGAAGAAAAGCGCAAGCTGGCAGCCCGCGCCAACACCAAGCCCCAGGGCGCGGCACCGGCCTTGCGCCCCAGCGCGTCAAAAAGACTGGCCAAGGTGCCGGCAGCCATCAACCCCGTGGGCAACCCTGCCAACCCCCCCAAGATACCCCCTTCTGCATCAACGCCGGCCCGCATTGCAGCACCCGGCATGGCCGCAGACACGCGCACGACCGAGGCACAAGGCGCCAGCGGGCCCGCCAGCACCACCGCTGCGCCCCCCCAGTCTGTAGCGCCTGCTCCTGCGGCTCCACCGGAGCCTCCGACCCCTGATACGCGGCCCTCCGACATCTATTTGAACTGAGCAATGCCCGAGCCTACCGCCACTGTCCCTCCGTCTGCCCCGGTGCCCCCCTTTGCAATTGCCCCCCGCCTGGGGCGTCGCATGGCCTGCTGGCTCTATGAGGGCATGTTGATGTTTGGCGTGGTCTTCATTGCAGGATACCTGTTCGGCACGCTGAGCCAGACGCGCAATGCCCTGGACAATCGCAACGCTCTGCAAGCCTTCCTGTTTGTCATTTTCGGCATCTATTTCACCTGGTTCTGGGCCAAGGGGCAGACCCTGGCCATGAAAACCTGGCATATCCGGATGGTGGACACGGCGGGCCGCCCCGTAACGCAGGGTCGCGCACTGGCACGTTATGTCTTGAGCTGGCTCTGGTTTCTGCCCCCACTGCTTGCCGTGGCACCCTTTTCACTGCCCGCGGGCGAAATCACAGTGATCGTGCTGGGCTGGGTGGCCGTGTGGGCACTGTCGAGCCGCCTGCACCCACAACAGCAGTTCTGGCATGACGCATGGGCGGGCACCCGTCTGGTGGATTCGCAGTCTTCTGGCCTTTAGCCAGCGATTACCGCACGTTCCGCAGGCACTTGTACCCCATGTCCTTTTCTACGCCTTCAGGCACTGATCCCGTCAACCCCCAAAAGACCCGCAGGGGGCTGAGCCGCCTCTGGCACGCCACGGGCTATTCATTGCAAGGCCTGCGCAGCGCCTGGGGAGAAACCGCGTTCCGGCAGGAGGCACTGGCTTCCCTGGTACTCCTGCCTGTGTCGCTGTGGCTGGGCCGCACTTGGGTCGAAACCGCCTTGCTGGCCGCCACCGTCATTCTGCTCATGGTAGTGGAGCTGCTCAACACAGGTATCGAAGCGGCTATCGATCGCATTGGTCCCGAATGGCATGACCTCTCCAAACGCGCCAAAGACATGGGCAGCGCTGCTGTGCTGCTAAGCCTGTTGCTGTGCATCGGGGTCTGGGGCACTGCCTTGTTTCAACGGTATTTTCATGGTTGAACCCCTTTTTTCTCTGTGCGTCTACTGCGGCTCGCGTCCGGGCGAAAACCCACTTTTTGCTGATGCAGCGCGTGCCGTGGGTACATGGATCGGCACCCATAGCGGGCAACTGGTGTATGGCGGCGGCAGCGGCGGCCTGATGGGCATAGTGGCGCAGGCCACAGCCAAGGCCGGCGGGCGTGTGGTGGGCGTGATTCCCCAAACGCTGGTCGACAAGGAATACGCCAACCATGCCTGCGATGAGCTGCACATTGTGCAAACCATGCACGAGCGCAAGGCGCTCATGGCCGAGCGCAGCAGCGCCTTTCTGGCACTGCCGGGGGGCATAGGCACGTTCGAGGAACTGTTTGAAGTCTGGACCTGGCGCCAGCTGGGCTACCACGACAAACCCATCGGGCTTTTGAATGTGGCGGGCTACTACGACGGCCTGTTGGCCTTTCTGCACACCAGCGTAGGCAGCGGCTTCATGGGGCCGTGGCAAATGGACCTAGTGCACGCCAGCAATTCGGCAGACACCCTGCTCCCAAACCTGGTGCGGCCCCTGCCCGCCAGTCCGAATGGGTCAGAACTGCGCGCGGTGATCTAACCGCTGGTTTGCTGCGAGGTGCGCTGCCGCTCAAATGGCGGTGTCGTCCAGTTCCCCTGTGCGGATGCGGACCACGCGCTCCACCGGGGTCACAAAAATTTTGCCATCCCCAATCTTCCCCGTGCGGGCCACGCCGATGATGGCGTCAACGCAGCGATCGAGGTCTTCG
>JAUYGP010000422.1 GCA_030690515.1 Giesbergeria sp. | reverse complement strand
TCGGCCGGCATCAGGCGCTGGATGTGCAACTCGTCCTCGCCGCCCTCGGCCCCCGGCACAGCAGCGCGGCGCGGGCGCTTGAGGGTTCCATCGGCCTCCTGTGCGCGCACCAGCCAGGCCATGCCGCTGACCACCTCGATGCCAAAGTCGCCCGGGCGGCGCGGCATGTCACCGCCGAAGGTGACGTGGGCGCGCTGCTGGAGCTTCTGAAATTTCACGCGCGCCGGGGCCGACGCGTCGCTGGCGCCCGACGGCGCCGCAACGGCCTTCAGGCGGGCGGGTGGCGGCAACATGGCCATGACAGCCGCGTCTTCGCGGTTGAGCGCCATGAGGCCCGCATCGCCAAAAGTACGGGCCTTGGCCGCCGCATAGGCCGCGATGTCGCCATGCCAGTCCAGGTGGTCCTGCGAAATGTTCAGCACCGCCGCCGCCGTGGGCTCAAAGCCCGTGGCACCGTCGAGCTGGAAGCTCGACAGCTCCAGCACCCATACCTCGGGAAGCTGGCCTGCGTCGATGCGCTCGGACAAGGTATCGAGCAGCGTCGGGCCGATGTTGCCGGCCACAGCCACCGTTTTGCCCGCATGCTCCACCAGTCGCCCGGTGAGCGCAGTGACCGTCGTCTTGCCGTTGGTGCCCGTGATGGCCAGCACGGCCGGTGCATAGCCATGCGCCGCCAGCAGCGCACGCAAGGCCATAGAATACAAGCCCAATTCGCCTTCAGCGCTTATTCCACAAGCGCTAGCAGCTATAAATACAGAAGCAACTTCGACCGGACTGAGTCCAGGCGAGCGGTACACCGCCGTCAGGCTTTGACCCTCAACCAGAGAGGCCCCGAAGGCTCCCGCGACAAAACGCACCTGGGGCAGCTCCCGCTGCAACAAAAGCAATTGCGGCGGAGCCTCGCGCGTGTCGGCCACGGTGACCTGGGCACCGCAGCGCACGCACCAGCGCGCCATGGCCAGGCCAGAAGCGCCCAGCCCCAGGATGAGAATGTTCTGGCCCAGCAGCGTCCCTGAGCCCGCCAGCGGCCAACCCACGGGAACGGGGGTGGGAATGAAAACCGCTTCAGATGGCTCTGCATCCGCTGTTTCGCTAGCCTGTACGTCGGTGTTCGATTCGGTGGGTGCAACGTCGGCAAAAATCTGCGCCACAAAGGCGGCAGCGTCGCGGGCGGCATTCAGGGTCTGCGCAAGCTCCTGGGCGGGCGCGACGGGCGAAGCAGGTACAGCGACCTGCTCCATCGGGGCCTCTGCGGCCAGCGCTTCCACGTCCTGGCCCGCTTCGACGGACGCGCTGGCACCCGGCAGCGCCATGGGCGATACCGGGTCGACAGGCAGGGCGGGGAGTTCGTCGTTCGGATTCATCGCAGCTTAAGGGTGGACAGGCCGATCAGGCACAGCAGCATGGTGATGATCCAGAAACGCACGACTACCTGCGTTTCCTTCCAGCCACTCTTCTCGAAATGGTGGTGCAGCGGCGCCATCTTCAGCAGGCGCCGCCCCTCTCCGTAACGCCGCTTGGTGTACTTGAACCAGGTCACCTGCAGCATGACCGACAGGGCCTCGACCACGAAGATGCCGCCCATGATGGCCAGCACGATTTCCTGGCGCACGATCACGGCGATGGTGCCCAATGCCGCGCCCAGTGCCAGCGCACCCACATCGCCCATAAACACCTGGGCCGGATGCGTGTTGAACCACAGAAAAGCCAGTCCCGCGCCCGCCATGGCGGCGCAGAAGATGAGCAGTTCACCCGCACCAGGAATGTGCGGAAAAATCAGGTACTTGGAATACACCGAACTGCCCGCCACGTAGGCAAAAATGCCCAGGGCCGAGCCCACCATCACCACCGGCATGATGGCCAGGCCGTCGAGCCCATCGGTCAGGTTGACGGCGTTGCTGGAGCCCACGATGACCAGGTACGTCAGGATCACAAAACCCAGCACACCCAGTGGGTAGCTGACTTCCTTGAAGAACGGCAGCAAAAGCCCGGCTTGCGGCGGCAGATCGACCGAGAAACCCGAGCTGACCCAGCTCACAAACAACTCAAACGCCTTGGGGTTGGTGCCCTCGGAAATGCTGAACACCAGCGCCAGCGCAGCGAGCAGCCCGAGGATGGACTGCCACATGTATTTCTCGCGCGAACGCATGCCGTTGGGGTCTTTGTAGACCACCTTGCGCCAGTCGTCCGCCCAGCCGATGCCGCCAAATCCGAGGGTGACGATGAGCACAATCCATACAAAGCGGTTCGACAGGTCAGCCCACAGAAGGGTCGATGTGGCAATGGCCAGCAAAATCAGCACCCCGCCCATGGTGGGTGTGCCGCTCTTGACGTGGTGCGTCTCCATGCCGTTGGTACGGATGGGCTGGCCGATTTTGAGCTCGGTCAGGCGCCGGATCACGCGCGGCCCGGCAAACAGGCCGATGAGCAGCGCCGTCATGGCGCCCAGCACGGCGCGCAGGGT
>JAUYGP010000405.1 GCA_030690515.1 Giesbergeria sp. | reverse complement strand
GCCCTGGGCCCGGTCCAGGCGCAGCGTGCTGCCATCGACCACAGGGTAGTTGGCGCCCACCAGGTAGGCGCCATCGTTGTCGCCGTCCATCAGGGTGTATTGCGCCATCAGGGTGGTGGTTCCGGTGAGCTTGTACGAACCCGACAGGCCAAAGCCCATGCCGCGCTTGCTTACTCCGCCCATGCGCTGCTCGTGCGAAAGTACGCGGGCGCTCATGCTGCCCCAGTCGTAGCCTTTGTCGATGCGTGCGATGAGATTGGGCGAGTGTGCGCCGTCGGAAGGGTCTTCCACCGCAAACTGGAACTTGGCTACGCTGGGGTTGTTGTAGGTGTAGCGCACCTGTACCGGGCGGCGCGAAGTGGCGCCGGGCGGGCCATTGAAATCCACGGTCTCGGGCAGGTTGTCCAGATCCATGAAGGTGGACCAGGTCTGGCCGATCAGCCAGCCCGCGTATTCGCCATAAGCATGGCGCAGGCGCAGGCGGTTGCGGTTGCACTCAGATCCGCAGTAGCCGTAAAAATCGGCCTCGATCTTGGTGTTGAAGGCGCCGTTGGCCATGGGGGTCGATGTCTCGAAGCCAAAGCGTGAGGTCTGGCCTGTCAGCACGGTCTTGCCGTTTTCGCTTTTGCCCAGGGGCTGCTCCATCAGGTTGGAGAAATTGTCGCCAGGTGCCGTGCCCTTGAAGTCCTTGATCAGGTTCGCTTCAGCAAAGCCGTAGACGCGAATGGAGGTTTCGCTGCCTGGCAGGCGGAAGCTTCCCGGAATGTCGCCCAGCACCACGGCATCCTTCTGCTTGAGCTCGACCGCGTCGATGCGGTCGTTCCAGCCCGACGCCGCAGCGGCGGGCGCCTGGGTTTGCTGCGCCTTCATCTGGTTCAGCTCCGTGCGCAGGGCTTTGAGCTCGTTGCGCAGGTCCTCGAAATCTTTGGCCGACTGGGCCAGGGCGCCCGGGGGCAGGCTGCACAGGCCGGCGGCCAGCAGGGTCACGAATGCGGGGGTCAGTTTCATGGTCACTCCGTTGGGGTTTTGGGGGTGTTGCGAAGGCGAAGGGCTCTGGATCTCAGGCGCCCATGCGGCCAATGAAGGCCCGGATGCGGTCATTGCCCGGGTCGTTGAAGAAATCGGCGGGAGGTGCATCATGCGCAATACAACCCTGGTCGAAAAACAGCACGCGGTCGGCCACTTCGCGGGCAAAACCCATCTCGTGTGTCACCACGATCATGGTCATGCCGCCACGGGCCAGTTCACGCATCACGTCCAGCACTTCCTGCACCATCTCGGGGTCAAGGGCCGAGGTGGGTTCGTCAAACAGCATCACCTGGGGTGCCATGGCGAGGGCACGGGCGATGGCCACACGCTGCTGCTGCCCCCCCGACAACTGCCAGGGGTACTTGTGTGCATGCTCTTGCAGGCCCACCCTGCGCAGCAGCACCATGGCTTCTTCGTTGGCTTGGGCGCGTTTCGTGTGACGAATGCGACGGGGTGCCAGCGTGATGTTGTCTAGCACGCTAAGGTGGCCGAACAGGTTGAACTGCTGGAACACCATGCCAACCTCGCTGCGCTGGCGTTGCAGGGTATT
>JAUYGP010000400.1 GCA_030690515.1 Giesbergeria sp. | reverse complement strand
CAGAACAGGCCGAAGATCGCACCAGCAGCAAGGGTCATGATGGCTGCGCCGGGCAGGGACAAGGCGGCCACCAGCACATAGACCCCGGCGAACGCCAGTCCCAGCAACACGGGCGACGCGTCCTTCCAGGCGGCGAACTGTGCCATGCCTGATTTCAGGCCCTCCAGCGTCAGCCACTTCGCGCCGCCCAGGGCAAAGAAGCCCGCGACCAACACGAGCACGAGGATCAACAGCGCCAGGCGTTTGGTGTTTTTCATGTTCATGCGCCCTTGAGCGCGCCGCCGCAGCTGCTGCCCTGTCCGGCGGTACAGCCGTAACAGTGCTCGGCGGTGCGCACGGGCCGACCGGCCGGGTCTTGCACCAGCAAGTCACGCAGGTGCGGCGCAGCCGCCATGCGCAAAGCGCCGCCCGTAGGCAGCGGCAGGCCCAGTTGCTGGTTGAAATCGCAATCGTGGAGGTTGCCTTGCCAGTCCACGCTGATCAGGTTGCGGCACATCACAGTGGCGTGGTTGGGCTCGCTGAAATTGTCGCGCAGCAGTTTCAAATAGCTGTTGAACTGACCCTTGGAGATCAGCATGGAGCCAAAACGCTGAATGGGCATGTTGGTGATGACGAAGAGTTCGTCGAATTCAACGCCGAAGTGCGCCATCAGTTCGCGCTTGTAGTCCGCCTGGAGCTGGCGCTGCTCGGGCGGCAGCGTGGCGCCTTGCGGGTTGTAGACCAGGCTGAGCTTGAGGCCGGAGCCCGGCTTGCTGTACCCCAGGGCATTAAGTTGCTGCAAGGCCGCGATGCTCTTGTCGAACACGCCCTTGCCGCGCTGCTTGTCCACGTTCTCCAGCGAATAACAGGGCAGCGACGCCACCACCTCGACCTTCTGGTCTGCCAGGAACTGCGCGAGCCCTTCCTGCCCCGGCTCGAACAAGATGGTGAGGTTGCAGCGGTCCATGACGTGCACGCCCAGCGCGCGGGCCTGGCGGACCAGTTCACGAAACCCCTCATTGAGCTCCGGCGCCCCGCCGGTGAGATCCAGCACCTGAATGGATCGGGCCTTCAGCACCTCGATGACCAGCGCCAGGTGGGCGTCGTCCATCATCTCTGTACGGTTGGGCCCTGCGTTCACGTGGCAATGCACGCAGGTCTGGTTGCAACGGTATCCGAGATTGACCTGAAGGGTGGTCAAGGTACCTCGGCGCAAGGCCGGGAACGTCGTTGCTTCAAGAAGGGGCAAGGTGGCGTGCATGGTCGTCCTCAAACGTTTCGGTGAGCGCGGGTTTTTGCGCGTGTTGCACTTTTAGTCGTCGTGCAACACGGGTTTCTTACACTCAGCCTTTCAGACGGATGGGCCATTTTTCTGACTGCCCTGCTGCTTTGCTGACTGCCTGGAACCACGTCAGCGGCCAGGTGCGGCGCTGCGCCCGGCAGTCATTTGCCTGCCTTTTCGTTGTCCCCGCGCGCGAAGCCTCGCATGGCCTGACGGAGAAATGGAATTTGCTGGCTGAAGTTGCGGCAGCCAGAGCACATCAGGAGGTGGACGTTCAGCCCCATTCTTTCCCGCACGGACAGGGGGCGCTCCTGCGCTTCTGATACAAGACGTGTTGCAGATTTGCAGTTCAGCATGGTTGCCCCTTCTTGAAGTACCAGCTGTTTTCCAGGCATTCACGCAAACGCAGCCGGGCCCGGTGCATGATGACGTTCAAGTTCGAAGTCGAGATGCCCACGGTGGCACAGATCTCATCCGATTCCAGTCCAATGTATTCCCGCATCATGAAAACGCGGGCCTGCTGGCCGGGCAGGGCCTCCAGGCAGATTTCAAAAATCTTCCAGAACTGCACCTGGTGTAAGGTCTCTTGCGGATTGCCCCAAGCGGCAGGTCGTTCGTCGGGTTCCCAAAAGCCCCGTGCGTTGAAGAGTTCATCCATATCTTCCTGTT
>JAUYGP010000340.1 GCA_030690515.1 Giesbergeria sp. | reverse complement strand
GATGCGCGCACAGACCCCTGTGGCTGCAGAAGCACCGCCCAAGGAGTGCTGAACCATGGCCCTTTCTCTTCCTTCCTCCAGTAGCTTCGACACCTCCAATGCGCTTGCGGCCGACGCTCGCTCACTCGACCGCCTGAAGTTTTCCGCAGGCGACAGTCCGCAAGCCACGCGCGAGGCGGCCAAACAGTTCGAGTCGCTTTTCATGCGCGAGATGATCAAGAGCATGCGCGAGGCCACCATGAAATCGGGCCTGCTCGACAGCGCTCAAGGTGACCTGAGCACCGACCTGCTGGACCAGCAACTGTCGGTGCAGATGTCCGGTCAGCCAGGGGGACTGTCCGAGGCCATTGCACGCCAGCTCTCAATGCTGATGGGCGGCGGTGCGTTGCAATCCTCGTCCCCTTCCACGCTCAGCCTCGCTGCCCCCGGCTTGCGCACCCCGACCACCGCGCCTGCGGTGTCAGCCAGCGAGCCTGCACCCAAAGGCCGAGATGACTTTGTGCAGCACTTGAGCGCCACGGCCGAACGCGTGGCCCAGGACAGCGGCATTCCGGCCAGCTTCATGCTGGGCCAGGCCGGGCACGAAACCGGCTGGGGCAAGAGCGAGATCAAGAATGCCGATGGCTCCAGCTCATTCAACCTGTTCGGTATCAAGGCGAGCAAGGGCTGGACCGGCAAGGTCGCTGAAGTGACCACCACCGAATACATCGACGGCACCCCTCGCAAGGTCGTGGCCAAGTTCCGGGCCTACGACTCGTATGAAGACTCGTTCCGGGACTATGCCCGCCTGATCAATAACAGCCCACGCTACGAAAAGGCCCGGGCCCAGACCGATTCCGCCACCGCCTACGCTGCGGCGCTGCAAAAGGCCGGTTATGCCACCGACCCGCAGTACGCCCGCAAGTTGAGTGGCGCCATCCAGAGCGCCCTGCGCGCGATGGCATAAGGATATGGAACACCCCCCTGTGGCGCTTTGCGCCTTCCCCCCTCTCCCGAATCGCTGTGCGATTCGGGAGGAGGGACGCTCCCGGCGCGGCGGGGCGGCCCTTGCGCGGGAGCCCTGGCCTAAGGCACGCCCATTCCCAGCGTTGCCCGTGATGTGCAGGCCGCAAAATACAGAACGCCCCAAGGAGTCGCCATGAGCCTGCTCAACGTCGGTGCCCGGGCCCTGCTGGCCAACCAGGTGGCCTTGCAGACGGCAGGGCACAACATTGCCAATGTCAGCACACCTGGATATTCGCGCCAGAACGTGGTGCTGGAGACCGTGCAGGGCCAGTTCACCGGCGGTGGCTACATCGGCAAGGGCGTGAATGTCGCCACCATATTGCGCAACCACAGCGAACTGCTGACGCGGCAAGCGGCATCGGCCGGCGCGGTGTCTTCGGCCGACACGGCGCGAGCCATCCGCCTCAACGAACTGCAGGACGTTTTCAGTGGCGGCGCCACGGGCCTGGGCGCGGCCATCAACGACATGGTCAACGCCTTTTCGGACGTTGTGACCGCTCCTACCGACCTGGCAGCACGTAGCCTGGTGCTCACGCGCATCGACGAAACCGCCGGACGCATGCGCGCGGCGTCCGCCCGGCTCGATGAAATCCAGAGCACGGTGCGCTACGAACTGACCGGCGCGGTGCAGGAAATCAACAAACTGGCCAAGGGCATTGCCGCCGTCAACGAACAGATCGCCCGTGCCCAAGGCAACGGCCAAAGCCCCAACGATCTGCTGGACCAGCGCGACACACTGATCCGCAACCTGAACAACTACGTGCAGACCTCGCAGATCCCCGCCAGCGACGGCACCGTGGGCATTTTCGTGGCCGGCAGCCAGCCATTGGTGTTGGGCAATGTGGCGACGCCCTTGTCGATCGGAGATTCCTCGGAGTTCGCTGGCAGCGGCAAGCTCAAGCTGTATTTCAACAACCCTGGCAGCGCACCCATCGAGCTCAACGAAGACATGCTGGGCGGCGGCGAGGTGGCGGGTCTGCTGCGCTTTCACAACGGCGACCTGGCCGAAGGCCGCAACCTGCTAGGCCGCATGGCCGTGGCCATCAGCGAAACCATGAATGCGCAGCACAAGCTGGGCGTCACACTCGACGGCCAGGTCGGGGGCAACCTGTTCACCCCCGTGACGCTGCCCGATGCCCGGCCAGGCCTGTCCAACACTTCGGGGGCCACCATCGGCCTGGCGGTCTCCGACCCCACACTGCTGGCGGCCTCCAACTACCGCATCAGCTACAGCGCGCCTGGTGTGGGCTCGGTGCAGCGCGAGTCTGATGGCAAGACTTTCCAGTTTGGCCCCGCCCTGCCTCCGCCGGGTTTTGCCACGGTGGGCGATTTCTTCGCCACCCAGGGGCTGTCGCTCACCATCACAGGCGCCCCGGCGGCCAACGACCAGTTCCTGGTCAACCCACTGCAAAGTGCAGCCACCGACCTCAAGGCCATGGTGTATTCGCCACGCGACCTGGCCGCAGCCAACCCGGTCAACGTGATGATGGGCCCCAACAACAGCGGCAAGCTGCAGATGGCTGAGCTGACGGCGCGCTCCAACCCGCCGGGCGCCACAGCACCCATCACGCTCACCTTCACCGGACCCAACACCTACACGCGATCGGACACCGGGGCCACCAGCTACGGCTACATCTCGGGCCAGCCCATCACCTACGACAGCGCCACGCCCCCCACAGGCTGGTCCATCACCCTCAACGGCACGCCGGACGTCGGTGATACCGTCACCATCGACAACGCCCTGGCCCCCGCCTATGGCGACCAGTACAAGCGCAATGCAGGCAACGCAGGCGCCATGCTGGACCTGCGCGATGTCAAAATGTTCGACGAATCCACCATGGCCGACGGTTACGCCAGCGCCATGGCGCAGATCGGCACCCGCACCCAGAGCGCCCAGTTCGCCGCCAAGGTGTCCGAAGGCATCGCGGCGCAACTGGAGCAGGACCGCACAGCGGTCTCCGGGGTGAATCTGGATGAAGAAGCGGCGCGCCTGATCCAGTACCAGCAGGCCTACCAAGCCTCGGCCAAAATGATCCAGATCGCCCAGAGTATCTTTGACAGCCTGATCCAGACAATGGGCCGCTAAGACCGGAGTTCAACATGAGCAACGCACTGACCCGCATTGGCACTGCCAACATGTACGACAACGCCCTGCGCAACCTGGGCGAGCGCCAGTCGAGCCTGGTCGGGCTGCAGGAAAACCTCACCGCGGGCAAGCGCGTGGTGCGTGCCAGCGATGACCCGGTGGCCGCCGCGCAGGCCGAACGCTCGCTCACCCGCATCACCCGCATCCAGACCGAGCAACGCGCCCTGGAAGTGCAACGCAACGCCATGGTGCAGGCCGAAAGCTCGCTGGGCGACGCGATTACCCTGGTGCAGGACATCCGCCAACTCGTGGTCAACGCCGGCAACGGCGCCAACACGCCGGCCGACCGCCGCACCATTGCCAACCAGATTCTGAGCCTGCGCGAGCAATTGCTGAGCGTGGCCAACCGCAAAGACACCAACGGCCTGCCCCTGTTCAACGGGCTGGGCAGCGCGCTGGCGCCTTTTTTGGGCCCACAAACGCCAGCGCCCGACTACACCTTTGAGGGCCTGCCAGGGCAGACGGCCAGCAACGACGTTTCGATCCCCCTGACGCTCGACGGCGACGCCGCCTTCATGTTCCGCCCGCAGCGTGACGGCGTGTACCACGCAGCCATGAGCACCATTCCGAACACCCGCCAGTTCGGCACCGACGCGGTGATCACCACCGACCCGTCCCTGGTCACGGGCGACAACTACACCATCTCCTTCAGCGCGGTCGGCCCCGGTGCCACCACGGGCACCACCACGGCCACCTACACCATCACCAACACCACCACGGGCATCCCCCAGCCGCCAGTGACGGTGCCCGATTTTCCCTCCGACAAACCGGTCACCATCACCGTCACGGGGATACCGGGCCTGAGCGTCGACTTCAAGGGCACGCCGGCCAACGGCGACACCGCCACGCTCAAACCCAGCGCCAGCATCTTCAGCGTGGTGGACACCGCCATCCGCGAAGTCAGCAACGCAGCCGACAGCCAGGGCGCGGCCCAAGCCGTGGGCCAGGCCCTGGCGAACATCGACCGCGGGTTGGAGCGCCTGCAGACCGTGCGCGGCAATGCGGGTGAATTGCTCAACCGTGCCGACCGCATCACCGGCAACCAGGAGGCGCGCAATATTCAGCTCGAAGCCGACCGTTCACGGGCCGAGGACCTGGATATGATCAAGGGCATCTCGGACTTCCAGAACCAGCAGGTGGGCTACGAAGCCGCGCTCAAGTCCTACTCCATGGTTCAGAAGCTCTCACTGTTCAATTTCATTTCTTGACCATGGTTCAATCCGTCCTGGGCAGTCTGGTTCTTGGCTATCGCCCGCTCTGGGGACGGGAGCGCTCCCTGGCCGGTATCCAGTTGTTCGTGCGCAGCGACGGCGCAGCCCAGGTCGATGTGGCCCACCTGCTGCACACCTTGCAGGAAATCTGGACCGCCAGCTCTCCCCCACTGCTGCTGACCCCCCAGACCCGCCAGTTGCTGGGCGACATGCTGGCACACGCTCCGCGCAACGCACCCTGGATCTGCGTACCCGGCCCCTGGCTGGCGGAATCGGCCGTCTACGCCAGCGTGCAGGCAGCGCACCAGCGTGGCCTGCGCCTGGTGTGGCGGGGCGAGTTGGGCAACCTGCCCGAACCCGACATTGCCCGCTGCTTTGACAACAGCCTGCTCAGCCTGCGCCCCGAAGATGCCGTGGCCGCGCTGCAGGCGGCGCCCCCGGCCCGCCAGGGCGCGCCTGCGGTGGCGCCGCAGGGCACCAGCCCGGTGATTGACGGCCAGATGTACGAAAACGTCGCCAGCCGTGCACTGATGGAACATTGCCTGGACCAGCACAAGGCGCTGGCACTGGCGGGCTGGCCCGTGGAAGACGTGCTCTACAGCCTGCGCCACCAGCAGATGCAACCGGCGCACGCGATCATCCTCAAACTGCTCAAGGCCATCGAAGCCGAGCAGTCGCTGGAAATCTTCGAAGACATCCTGAGCGAAGACCCGCTGCTGGCCTACCGCTTCATGGTGTATACCAACTCGGCCTCGCTGGGGCTGCGCACCGGCATCGATTCGCTGCGCCGCGGCCTGGTGATGATGGGCTATGGCTCGATCAAGCGCTGGCTCTCTGACCAGCTACCACACGCCAGCACCGAAGCCAGCCTGCACCCGGTGCGCCTGGCCAGCGTGCTACGCGCACAACTGACCGAGCACCTGCTCGAATCGGGCGTACAAAACGACCTGCGCCGCGAGGTCTACCTGTGCGGCCTTTTCTCGCAGCTAGACGACCTGATGCGCGAGCCCCTGGGCACCATCCTGCACCGCATTCCGCTGTCCGAGCGCATTTTTGACGCCATCGTGATGCATACCGGGCCCTACGCGGCCAGCCTGGAGATGGCCTGCGCCCTCGAAACCGAGGATGCCAGCGCGATTCGCCAGCTGTGCGAAACCCACGAAATGGACCTCGAAGAAGTCAACCGCGCCCTGCTACGCGTGCTCTCCAACCTGGAAGTCATCCGCCCCGGCCACTGAACCTGGGCAGGCGACCGGCCGTTCGCTAGAAGTCTCTGAAACTGGCATCTCCCTTGCGCATCGCGCCGCGATGAACGAGAGGCGGGGATGAATCACTTCAACTGCGCGCACACGCGCTCAAACACCCGCCAGAAAGCCGCCTCCTGCGTCGTGGTGAAGTTAATGCGCATCAGCGTGCCCGGCTGGCGGCTGGCATGGAACAGCGAGCCGGGCGCGAGCAGGTAGCCCTCATCCAACATGCGCTGCGCCAACGCATCGGTGTCCACCCCGGTATCCACCCAGCCAAACAGGCCTGCAGGCTCAGTCACGAAGCGGCAGCCCGCGTCCAGCGCCAGTTGCACGCTGCGCGCGCGGGCCTGGGCCAGCCGCAGGCGCATGCGTTCGGCGTGGCGGCGCAATTGCCCCTGCTCGATGCACAGCGCCAGCGCTTTTTCCAGGATGGACGGCGTGGTCAGGGTCGACAGCAGCTTGGTATCGAGCAGGCGCTCGGTCAGATCAGCCGGCGCCGCCAGGTAACCCACACGCCAGCTGGGCGCCAGGACCTTGGCAAAACCGCTCACATAGATGGTGCGGCGCAGGCCGTCCAGCGCACTGAGGCGGGTGGCGTGGTCGGGCGCAATGTGGCTATAGGTGTCGTCCTCAACGATGTGAAAGTTGTGCTGCTGCGCCAGTTGCAGCAACTGGTGCGCGCAGCCGGGCGCCAGGCTGTAGCCCGTGGGGTTGTGCAGCACGCTCACGCTCACAAACATCCGGGGCGCATGCACCTCGCAGTAGCGCGCCATCACTTCCAGGTCGGGCCCTTCGGCCCGGCGCGGCACCGGCAGCACCCGCATGCCCAGAGCGGCAAGCCGGGCAAACTCTACCGACCAGCCCGGCTCCTCGACCATCACCGGGTCGCCCGCCTTGAGCAGCGTGCGGCTCACGATGTCCAGCGCATGCGTGGCGCCCACGGTGGTCATGATTTGGGCCGGGCGTGCCGGTACATTCAGGTCACTCAGGCGGCGCGCCAGCGCCTGGCGCAGACCGGCGTCCCCCAGGGGCTCGCCATAGCTGAAGGTGCCCTCCTGCAGCGCACTGCCCGCCGTCACCTTGCGCACCGCCGCCAACATAAAACGGGCCTCTTCCAGCCAGACACCGGGAAACACCCCCGAACCCGGCTGCGGCAGGCTGGCCCCCTGGTGGAACATGCCCCGGATCAGCGCCGTGGCGTTGATGTGCGCGCCCGAGGGCAAGCCCCCCGTTGCCTCGCGCAACAACTGCCCTCTATTTGCTACATTTTCAATAGCTGCTTGCGCTTTACCAACGGGCGACAGAGGCATATTTTGTGCAAAATCACGCACATAAAAACCCCGCTGGCGCCGCGCCTCCACCAGGCCTTGCGCCAGCAATTGGTCGTAGGCTGCCACCACGGTGTAGGGGCTCACGCCCTGCTGGCGGGCACAGTCGCGCACCGAGGGCAGGCGCGCCCCGGCGGGTAGCAGGCGCGAACGGATGCGCTCGGCAAAACGGTCGGCCAGTTGTTCTGTCAGGCTACGGTGGGCAGTGCGGGTCAGCATGGAAGGATACGGTGTGGCTGTGCCAATGCGAGCACCAGCACAGTTTGCTTTATTGTCAAAAAATCTGTACCGGAACTGTAATGGTAATTTCCCTACAGTAGATTCCATTGCACGGATCTTTCCCCCTTCTACTGCCGCCATGCCCTTTGC
>JAUYGP010000392.1 GCA_030690515.1 Giesbergeria sp. | reverse complement strand
CCAGGCCGAGTTGCTGCACGCGTTCAATGCCATAAAGCCCCAGGGCCGTGGGAATCGGCAGCATCCAACCCAGCAGATCGCCTGGGCCATACAGGTAAAAGCGGTGCAGGCCCAGCGGCCCCCCCAGAAAGGTCAGCCAGGCCGCGACGGTCTTGTTTTTCATGCCTGCATTATTCGGGGGAAGTGGCGCTGCCGGAGCCCAGGGGTCTTTGCATAAGCACAATGTCGCGCCATGCGCCGTGTTTCCAGCCCACGGCATGCATCACGCCCACTTCGGTAAACCCGAGGGAACGGTGCAGGGCGATCGAGCCTACGTTGGCAGAATCACCGATCACCGCCATGAGTTGGCGCACGCCAGCCGCCTCGGCATGGGCAGCCAGTGCGGTGAGAAGGGCGCGGCCCAGGCCCATGCCACGGGCGCTGTCCGCCACATAGACCGAGTCTTCGGCTGAAAAACGGTAGGCGGGCCGGGGCTTGAACCAGTTGGCGTAGGTAAAGCCTAGAACCTGCCCGTCTTTCTCGGCCACGAGCCAGGGCAGGCCGCGGGCCAGTACCTCGGCGCGGCGGGCCGCCATGTCGGCGGCGCTGGGCGGGTCGATCTCGAAAGTGCCGGTGCCATGCAGTACATGGTGGGCGTAAATGGCGGTGATGGCGGCGAGGTCGCCGTCGTGGCTGGTACGAATCAGTGGCATAAAGAGTAAACAAAGATATAATCGGCGGCTTTGCAGCGTGTCGCTGACCGGGTGGTCATGTCGCGTGTCTCAAACGTTGCGAATTTCTGTGGCCTGTGCGCTGTGCGCCGGCCCACCACCCGAAGGATAAATCATGGTCGTCATTCGACTCTCTCGCGGCGGCTCCAAGGGCCGTCCTTTCTTCAACATCGTCGTTGCCGACAAGCGCGTGCGTCGTGATGGTCGCTTTATCGAGCGCCTGGGTTTCTACAACCCCACGGCCAAGGAAACCGAAGAAGGCCTGCGCATTGCGCAAGACCGTCTGGCCTACTGGGTGGGCGTGGGTGCACAGTCGTCCCCTACGGTGGATCGTCTGATCAAGCAAGCGGCCAAGAAGGCTGCCTGAGGCTCTAGCAGCTTCCACAAGGGCGGGTTGCGTCAGTCCATGACTGGCGGAACCCGCCTTTTTTCATTTTTTTGCAGGCCTACACCATGACTCTTGCACTGAATCTGGAACCCGTCGAGCTGCCCCTTGATGCCGTCGAGGTGGGGCGTATCGCCGATGCCTGGGGTGTCAAAGGCTGGTTCAAGGTGCTATCGCACAACGCCGATCCGCAGGCCTTGCTGGCGGCACGCAGCTGGTTTTTGCAGCCCAGCGAACGAGGGGCGCGTACGTTTAGTGGAACGGCCCGGCTGGCCATCCGGCAGTCGCGCACGCACTCCGACTCGGTCGTGGCCTGGGCGCAGGGCGTAGACGACCGCAATACCGCCGAACTGTTGCGCGGCGCACGCATTTTTGTGCCCCGTGCAGATTTTCCCAAAACCCAGGCAGATGAGTACTACTGGGTCGATTTGATCGGCCTGGATGTGGTTAACCGTGAAGGTGTCGCCTTGGGGCAGGTGCGTGAACTGCTGTCCACCGGCCCGCAGACGGTGCTGGTCATTGCCTTTGAGCAGGACGGCAAGCCGCAAGAGCGCATGGTGCCGTTCGTATCGGTCTATGTGGACAAGGTCGAACTGCCAGAACGCCGCATCACGGTGGACTGGCAACCCGACTACTGATCTTTTCACCCTTCCAGAGCTGCCGAGCCCGCGCAACATGCGCTTTGACGTCATCACCCTGTTCCCCGAGCTGTTTGGCCCGTTCCTGACCAGCGGCGTGACGCGCCGCGCGTATGGCACGGGCTTGGTCGATGTGCGGCTGTGGAACCCGCGTGACTACGCGCAGGGCAACTATCGGCGCGTGGACGACCGCCCGTTCGGTGGCGGCCCGGGCATGGTGATGATGGCGCCGCCCTTGCAGCGCTGCCTGGCCGCCGTGCGTGCCGATCGCCAGGATGCTGCGGGCTACGAGGCTCCCGTGGCGCTTTTTTCCCCCATTGGAGAGCCGCTGAATCATGGCGCCGTAGAGCGTTGGTCGGCCAGCCAGGGCGCGGTGTTGCTGTGTGGCCGCTACGAGGGTATAGACCAGCGTTTCATCGATGCCCATGTCGATGTGCAGATCAGCCTGGGCGATTTTGTGCTCTCGGGCGGTGAAATCGCCGCGCTGGCATTGCTTGATGCGGTGGCCCGGCTGCAGCCGGGGGTGCTGCACGACGAAGGCAGCCACCAGTTCGATAGTTTTAATCCTGCACTCGACGGCTTGCTCGACTGCCCGCATTACACCCGCCCCGAAGAATGGGAAGCACGTGCGGTGCCCGCCGAACTGATGTCGGGGCACCATGCAAATATAGAGCGCTGGCGCCGTGCGCAGCGTTTGGCCATGACAGCGCGTCACCGTCCCGAACTGATCGAGGCAGCGCGCACGGCGGGGCGCCTCAGTGCCTTGGACGAGCAGGTTTTGGGCGGCTTGTGCTGAGAAGCTATAATCAAAGGCTTTTCGATCCTCTGCCCGGCCGCTTCGCACACCTGATGCGGGGCCCAAACGTCAATCCCGACGCTGCCAATCATGGCGCGGACATGATCGCGAGATGTAAACATGAACCTGATCCAGATCCTCGAGGCGGAAGAAATTGTTCGCCTTGGCAAGACCATTCCTGAATTTGCACCCGGCGACACGGTCATCGTGAGCGTGAACGTGGTTGAAGGCACCCGCAAGCGCGTGCAGGCCTACGAAGGTGTTGTGATTGCCAAGCGCAACCGCGGCATCAACAGCGGCTTCACCGTGCGCAAGATCTCCAGCGGCGAAGGCGTGGAGCGCACGTTCCAGACCTACAGCCCGTTGATCGCCAAGATCGAAGTCAAGCGCCGTGGTGACGTGCGCCGTGCCAAGCTGTACTACCTGCGCCAGCGCAGCGGCAAGTCGGCACGTATCAAGGAAAAGCTGCCACAGCGCGTCAACAAGACGGCGGCTGTTGCTGCTGCGGCCACCGCAGCGTAAAGCATTGCTTTCCTGAAGGCCCCGAGCCGCTGCAGCATCTGCCTGTAGCGGCTTTTTGCTTTTCTGCCCCGCCATGGCTTCTGCCCCACCCTTTGAACCCCCGCTGTCCCGGTTGCCCGACTTCGACCCGCGTGCCATACCGGTGCTGGGGGTGGATGCGCACCTGCCGCAGGTGCCTGCGCAGCAGCAAACGCCGCAGGCCCTGCGGGAGCGGTTCCGTAGGCCGCCGGTTTGGGCGCCCGAAATTGCATCGGAGAAGCGTTTCAGCGAGCGCGCACTGGCGCACGCCTCGGTGCTGTTGCCCATCGTGCTGCGCGATCAACCCATGGTGCTGCTGACCGAACGCACGCTGCACTTGTCCACGCACTCGGGTCAGGTAGCGTTTCCGGGGGGACGCGCCGATCCCGAAGATGCCAGCCCCGCCGATACCGCCTTGCGCGAGGCGGAGGAAGAAGTGGGCCTGGAGCGTCGCTTTGTCGAGGTGCTGGGCGCATTGCCCACGTACCGGACGGGCTCCTCCTTCATCATCACGCCCGTGGTCGCCTTGGTGCAGCCCGACTGTGTGCTGCGGCCCAATCCGTATGAGGTGGCAGCGATTTTTGAGGTGCCCCTGGCCTTTTTGCTCAATCCAGCCCACCACCAGCGCCACGCGGTGGAATGGGAAGGCGTGCGCCGTGAATGGTTCTCCATGCCGTACCACGATGGTGTTTGCAGCCATTTCATCTGGGGCGCCACGGCGGGCATGCTGCGCAATTTCTACCGATTCATGCAGGCATGACAGGGTTGCGGGATCGGTGGGTGCAGGCCTTATGCCAAGCTGGCCACCTTGGTCGGTATCATCCACGTCCATGAGCTTCTTTGCCATCCTGTTTGCGCTGCTGATCGAGCAAGCCCGGCCGTTAGCGCGTAGCAACCCGATCCATGCCGGGCTGCGCGCCTGGTCGCTCTCGGTCAGCCGCAATTTCGATGCGGGCAAGTCGCACCACGGCTGGGTGGCCTGGTCGCTGGCGGTGCTGGTGCCGCCCCTGTTTGTGCTGGCCGTGTATGAAGCGCTGTTCTGGTTCGTGGGCTGGCCGGTGGCGGTGCTCTGGAACGTGGCGGTACTCTATGTCACCCTGGGCTTTCGGCAGTTCAGCCACCATTTCACCGGGATTCGCGATGCGCTGGAGGTGGGCGACGAAGACGCCGCCCGCGAACGACTGGCCCACTGGCAGCAGGTGGATGTGGGCGACCTGCCGCGCAGCGAGGTGGTTCGCCACGTGATCGAATATTCGGTGCTGGCAGCACACCGCCATGTGTTTGGCGTGCTGGCCTGGTTTTCCGTGCTGGCCGCGCTGGGGCTGGGCCCCATGGGTGCGGTGCTGTACCGCATGGCCGAGTTTGTCTCCCGTTACTGGGCCGACCGGGGCAGCGATGCGGCGCAGCGGGCCAGCCCATCCTTGCGCAAGGCCACGGCCGACGCCTGGACCGCCATCGACTGGGTGCCTGCACGCCTGACGGCCCTGGTGTTTGCCGTGGTGGGCAGCTTTGAAGAGGCCATTGATGGCTGGCGCTTTCATGCCCAGCGCTTTCCCAATGACAACGACGGTGTGATCCTGGCCGCGACCGCTGGGGCCATCAATGTGCGCCTGGGCGGCGAGGCGCTCAAGTCGCGCGCCGATGCGCAGACCACGCAGGATTTTGAGGTGGACGCTTCCATCGGCGAAAGCGACAGCACCCCGGGGCGCGAGCCCGAGGTGGGCCACCTGCGCAGCGTGGTGGGCTTGGTCTGGCGTTCGGTGGTGGTGTGGCTGCTGCTGCTGGCTTTGTTGACCCTGGCGCGCTTGCTGGGTTGACTGGTTTTCAAAATACATAGCTGCTAGCGCTCACCCACTAAGCGTTTAAGGCACTTTTTACCTATATTTTTGGCGATCTGATGAACGAGACCACCGACACCCTTCCCCCCACACCCGAACAACTGGCCGAAGGCTCCCGTGCCTTTTGGCAGGCCATGCAGGCAGAGCAGGGCGCATTGCAGGCCTTGTCCGCCCACGACTTGGTCGAGCGCCTCAATGCCCTGCTGGAGCCGGTCGTGCCTGGCGTGGCGGCTGAAGTAGCGGGGGGCGCTGCCGAAGGACCGGTGGGCGATGCCGCGCAGTTGGTGTTTACGTCGCATGGCAGTACCGCTCACTTCGCTGCCGTGCAGGCGGTGGTGGCCCAGGTGCCCCAGGGTTTGCCATGGGTGGTGGTGGCTTTTCGTCAGCGCACCGGACAGGGTTTTGGCATGCGGATGGACAAGTTCGAGCTGGCCAGCAGCGACCTTCTGGTGCGCGTGGGTCAGTTTGAAGGCCGGGTTGCCCTGGGCTTGTCCTTTGCCCGGGCGGTGCCCATGGACATGCAGGACCATGCGCGGCAGATGGCGTTCATCTTGCTGGACCACTTGCTGGGCGAGTTTGACCTGGCGGTGAAAGTGGGGCTGGTGGAGTTTGAAGACGATGGCCTGAGCGAAGGCACGGGTTTCGATGCGGCGCCGCCCGTACCGCTGGACCAGGCGGTGGCCGTGGTCGATGCGCTCTGGCGCGATACCTTGGGGCGCAATGGCCAGTTTCCGCAGGGCACGCACGACTGGGTTGTCATCAAGGGGCGCAGCGCCCAGGGCAGTGAAATACACGTCCAGGTCAACCGCAGCGCCAACACCCTGGTCGGCCGCGCTGACCTGGGCTGGCGCGTGGATGCCAGCCTGCCCGTGGACACGGCCAGCGCGCTGGCTGCGGCACGGGCGTTCGAGAAGGCCTGGGTGGCGTCTCTGGCGGTGCACCAGCAGGGCATTTGCAGCCATGTGGTGCAGCGTGACGGCTGGCGCCATCTGTGCTGCTATGTGGCTGACAGCCCCACCGCTGTGCAGGCCGCGCTGACCGTGGCGCAGCGCTGTTTAGATGACGTGCAAACCCTGGAGCTGGCTGTGACGCATGAACCGGGTTGGGACGACTACCTGGTCTGGTTGGGGCGCTGCTGAGCGCGCCCGCCCTCAGTACCGCGTCTGCCCGAGTTCGGCAAACAATTCGCTGTAAATTTTGTGGCGATGGGCGCTGAGCCCGTTGCTGGTCTCACCCTGTCGCAGGGCCTCCAGCACGCCGCAGCCCGGTTCGTGGAGATGGGTGCAGTTGTAGAACTTGCAGTGGCTGGCATGTGCGGCAATGTCGGGCATGCAGGCGGCCAGTTGCATGGGGGCGATGTGCTGCAGGCCAAACTCCTGGAATCCCGGCGAGTCGATCAGCGCCGTGGTGCGCGCCTCGTCTACCCAGTACCAGGCGGTGCTGGTGGTGGTGTGCTTGCCCGAGTTCAACGCCTGCGAGATTTCGCCGGTCAGTACCGTGGCGCCGGGCACCAGCAGGTTGATGAGGGTGCTCTTGCCCGACCCCGACGGGCCCAGTACTAGCGTGGTCTTGCCCTGGAGGTGGCGCAGCAGCTCGGCGCGGCTGGCCGCATCGGACTGCGCCAGGGACAGTGCCAGGACCTCATAGGAGCGGCCCTCTCCCATGTGGCGATAGGGGCGCAAGCGCTCCCAAGCCCGGGCGAAGGGTACGGTCAGATCGCTTTTGTTCAGGGCGATCAGCGGGGTGATGTGTTCGGCCTCGGCCGCAATGAGTGCGCGCGCCAGCTGGCTTTCAGAAAAGACCGGCTCGGCTGCGATCAGGATCAGTACCTGGTCGAGGTTGGCCGCAAACGACTTGGTGCGGACCTCATCTTGCCGGTAGAAAAGGTTGCGCCGCTCCTGCACTTTTTCAATCGTGCCCTCGCTGCCCTGTCCGGGTGGGGGGGCCTGCCACAGCACGCGGTCGCCCACCACGGCCTGGCTTTTCTTGCCGCGCGGGTGGCAGATGCGGCGCTCGCCGTCGGGTGACTCGACCATGCAGTGCCGCCCATGGCTGGCGACGATCAGGCCTTCATGGAGGGTGCTGCGCTCAGCCATGGCGATGCGGCATGGAGATCACGCCAGCAAGGCGTCAAAGCGCGCCGCGCATTCGAAGTCGCTGACCGACAAACCACCCACATCGTGCGTGTTCAGGCGCACTACGCAGCGGTCGTAGTGCACCGACAAGTCCGGGTGGTGCTCTTCGGCGTGGGCCACGAAGGCCAAGGCGTTCACGAAAGCGATGGTTTCGAAGTAGTTGGCGAAGCGGAAGGTCTTTTCGATGGCCACGTTGGCGCCGTCTCCGTGCAGGCTCCAGCCTTCGAGTTGGGCTAGTTTTGCTACTATTTCTGTAGCTGTCAGCGCTTTTCGGGTGAGCGTTGACCAGTCTTTTTTCTTTATATCGGAAGTCATGTGGGTGCAGGAGAGGGCATGCGCGCCAGCCTTTCGACGGCCGGCGGGTGCGAGTAATGGAATTTCACGTAGAGCGGGTCCGGCGTGAGCGTAGAGGCATTGTCCTCGTAGAGCTTGAGCAGTGCCGATGCGAGGTCGGCGCCGCTGGCCTGGGCCATGGCATAAGCGTCGGCTTCGAATTCATGGCGGCGTGAGAGCTGGGCGAACAGGGGCGCCAGAAACACGGTAAAGACCGGGATCACCAGCAAAAACAGGAGCAGCGCCAGGGCGTCATTGGGCGCTGCGGGCGTGTCCGACACCAGCAGCGCCAGGCTGGGCTGAACGCCCAGGCCCGTGTAGAACCAGGGTTGCACCGACAGCCAGCCCAGGAGGGCAAAGCCTGCCAGGCTCATGGCAAACAGCCCCACCATGCGCTTGCGGATGTGGCGATGGTGGAAATGCCCCAGCTCATGCGCCAGCACGGCCTCCACCTCGCCGGGCGTGAGTTGCTTGAGCAAGGTGTCATAGAACACCACGCGCTTGGCCGCGCCAAAACCCGTGAAGTAGGCATTGGCATGTGCGCTGCGGCGACTACCGTCCATCACGAACAGTCCTTTGGCCGCGAAACCGCAGCGCTGCATGAGAGAGGTAACGCGCGTTTTGAGCGATTCGTCCTCCAGGGGCTGGAACTTGTTGAACAGCGGGGCAATGAAGGTGGGGTACACCACCATGAGTAGCAGGTTCAGTCCCATCCACAGGCCCCAGGCCCACAACCACCAGAGTGTCCCTGCTGCACCCATGAGCCACAGGACGGCGGCCGCGATGGGGAGACCGATGACTGCGCCCAGCAGCGTGGACTTGAGCAGGTCGGCCAGCCACAGCCGCAGCGTCATCTGGTTGAAGCCAAAGCGTTGCTCCAGCACAAAGGTTTGGTACAGGGTTGCGGGCAGATCGATCAGGCCGTTAACCAGTGCGAAAGCGACCAGTAGTGCAAGCTGCTGCACCATGCCGCCGCCCAGCCAGGACAGCAATGCCTGGTTCAGTGCATCCAGCCCGCCCATCAGCGTCCAGCCCATCAGAACTGCCGTGCCCAGGGCCATTTCCAGCAGGCCGAAGCGCGCCTTGGCGATGGTGTAATCGGCCGCCTTTTGGTGGGCCTGCAGAGGAATGTGCGCGGCGAACGTGGTCGGTACCGTCGGGCGGTGGCGTGCCACGTGGCGAATCTGCCGCGATGTTAACCAGGCCTTGAGCAGGAAACCGGCCACCAGGGCCAGGGCAAAAGCCAGGGTGAGGGCCAGTGAGGGCGAGAAGGAA
>JAUYGP010000390.1 GCA_030690515.1 Giesbergeria sp. | reverse complement strand
GGGCGCGGTCGTGATGCAGCGCGTCACGCAGACGGGTTTCCACCTCGCGCTGGGCGCGCGGGTTTTCCATGTCGATGAAGTCGATGACGATCAGGCCACCGAGGTCACGCAGGCGCATCTGGCGTGCCACTTCGTCGGCGGCTTCCAGGTTGGTGCGCGTGGCGGTTTCCTCAATGTCGCCGCCCTTGATGGCGCGGGCAGAGTTCACGTCCACGGAAACCAGTGCTTCGGTGTGGTCGATGACAATCGCGCCGCCGCTGGGCAGTTGCACTGTGCGGGCGTAGGCCGACTCGATCTGGTGCTCGATCTGGAAGCGGCTGAACAGAGCGGCGTCGTCGCGGTAGCGCTTCACGCGGGCGGCATGCTCGGGCATGACGTGCGCCATGAACTGCTGGGCTTGCTCGTAGATGTCGTCGGTATCGATGAGGATGTCACCGATGTCGTTGTTGAAGTAGTCGCGGATGGCGCGGATGACCAGGCTCGATTCCTGGTAAATCAGGAAGGCGCCCTTGCCGCCTTGGGTGGCGCCGTCGATGGCGTTCCAGAGCTTGAGCAGGTAGTTCAGATCCCACTGCAGTTCGGGCGCGCTGCGGCCAATACCGGCGGTGCGCGCGATGATGGACATGCCGTTGGGGTATTCCAACTGGTCCATCGCTTCCTTGAGTTCGGCGCGGTCCTCGCCCTCGATGCGGCGGCTCACGCCACCGCCGCGCGGGTTGTTGGGCATCAACACCACATAGCGGCCGGCCAGCGAGATGAACGTGGTCAGGGCTGCGCCCTTGTTGCCGCGCTCTTCCTTTTCCACCTGGACCAGCAGTTCCTGGCCTTCTTTGATGACGTCGTTGATGCGCGCCTGGTTGGGCGAGACACCGGTGGCGAAATACTGGCGGGCAATTTCCTTGAACGGCAGAAAGCCGTGGCGGTCTTCGCCGTAGTCGACAAAGCAGGCTTCTAGCGACGGCTCGACGCGCGTGACGACGGCCTTGTAGATGTTGCCCTTGCGCTGTTCGCGCCCTTCGATTTCGATTTCGTAGTCGAGGAGTTTTTGTCCATCGACGATGGCCAGGCGCCGTTCTTCAGGCTGCGTGGCA
>JAUYGP010000381.1 GCA_030690515.1 Giesbergeria sp. | reverse complement strand
GTGCAAGCGCAAAAGTTGCTGGAGGTGGACGAAGTGCTGCGCGCTGCCCAGGCGGCCAAGGATGTGGGTGCCACACGGTTTTGCATGGGCGCCGCCTGGCGGGCCCCCAAAGACCGCGACATCGATAAAGTGGCCGCGCTGATTGGCGCCGTCAAAGGGCTGGGCCTGCAGACCTGCGCCACGCTGGGCATGCTTGAATCGCACCAGGCGCTGGCGCTCAAACAGGCGGGGCTGGACTATTACAACCACAACCTGGACACCGCACCCGAGTACTACCAGGACGTGGTGAGCACCCGCCAGTACCAGGACCGGCTCGATACCTTGCAGCACGTACGTGCCGCGGGCATCAGCGTGTGCTGCGGCGGCATCGTGGGTATGGGCGAAGCGCCCGTGCACCGCGCCAGTCTGATTGCCCAACTGGCCAACCTCAACCCTTACCCGGATTCGGTACCCATCAACAACCTGGTGCGCGTTCCCGGTACGCCGCTGGCCGACAGTGAGCCGATCGACCCTTTCGACTTTGTGCGCATGATCGCTGTGGCACGCATCACCATGCCCCAGGCGCGCGTGCGCCTCTCGGCCGGGCGCCAGCAAATGGGCGAAGCCGTACAGGCCCTGTGCTTCATGGCGGGGGCCAATTCCATCTTTTATGGGGAAAAGCTGCTGGTGACAGGCAACCCCGATGCGGGCGCCGATAGGCAGTTGCTACACAAACTGGGGCTGAAAAGCCACCAGACGACGGAGACAGCCCTTGCAGGCGCTGTTGCTGCGAGCGGCTGTGGCGGCAATTGCCAGTGTGCAGAAGGCGCGGCGGCCTAACAGACCGGGAAGGGGGAAGCGTAAAAAAACGGCCACACCAATGGTATGTCGGCCGTTTTTGCTACTAAAAACAGAGCTTTAAGCGCTTATTTATCTAGCTCTGGAAGCTCTTTTTACCAGATTAAGGTTTCTTCATCGGGCAGGTCTTGATGCCCAGCAGCGTATAGGCCGGGCAGAAGCCAAACAGGCCCGTGGCCACAGGTACCACACCAATCCAGCCCCACAAGCCCACCGTGCCGGTAGCGGCCAGGCCAATCAGGGGCGCTTCAGAAAACGGAAAATAAAGCACGCTAAGCCGGTTGCAGCGGCCGTAGCGGCCTGAACTTGCCCGCGCCGATCTTGGCGCTGCTGCGCCAGAGGTAATCGCCGGACAGGTTGATGTGCTCCCAGCCCAGCGGCGACAGGTACTGCAAAAGGGCATCATCAACGGTATGACCGTGGCC
>JAUYGP010000376.1 GCA_030690515.1 Giesbergeria sp. | reverse complement strand
GAAGGAAGGACGCCTGCTTTTCCCCGCCATCAACGTCAACGACTCCGTCACCAAGTCGAAATTCGACAACATCTACGGCTGCCGCGAGTCGCTGGTGGACGGCATCAAGCGCGCCACCGATGTGATGATTGCCGGTAAGGTCGCGTGCGTGGCCGGTTACGGTGACGTGGGCAAGGGCAGTGCCCAGGCGCTGCGCGCGCTGTCGGCCCAGGTGTGGGTGACCGAGATCGACCCCATCAACGCCCTGCAGGCTGCGATGGAAGGCTACAAGGTCGTGACCATGGAATATGCGGCCGACAAGGCCGACATTTTTGTGACGACCACCGGTAACCGCGATGTGATCACCTACGAGCACATGGCCGCCATGAAGGACCAGGCCATCGTTTGCAATATTGGCCACTTCGACAACGAAATCCAGGTTGCAAAGCTCGAAGAGAAGTGCGAATGGGACGAGGTCAAGCCCCAGGTTGATCACGTGATCTTCCCCGATGGCAAGCGCATCATCCTGCTGGCCAAGGGCCGCCTGGTGAACCTGGGCTGCGGCACGGGCCACCCGAGCTTTGTGATGTCGTCGAGCTTTGCCAACCAGACCATCGCCCAGATCGAGCTGTTCACGCACAGCGACTACTACGAGAACGGCAAGGTCTATGTGCTGCCCAAGCACCTGGACGAGAAGGTGGCACGCCTGCACCTGAAGAAGGTGGGAGCGATGCTGAGCGAGCTCAGCGACGAGCAGGCCGCCTATATTGGTGTGCCCAAGCAAGGCCCTTACAAGCCTGATACCTACCGTTATTGATTTGCTATTAATTTAATAGCTGCAGCCGCTTGTTGTGCAAGCGGTTGCGCCTAATTTTGCTCAAAATATTATGCGTGCTGATGTTTTTTTGGTGGAAAGCGAGCTGGCCAGTACCCGCTCGCAGGCTCAGCGTCTGATCGCCAGCGGGGTGCAGTGGCGCCTGGCTGCGTCCGCACCCTGGAACCGCGTAGTTAAGAATGGGGACAGCATCCCGGCCGGAGCTGAGGTGCACCTGCTGGACGAGGCCGAGGCGCGGTTTGTCTCGCGTGGTGGGCTCAAGCTGGAAGGCGCCCTGCGACACGTTGGGCTGTCGGTGCAAGACCTGCAGTGCCTGGACGTGGGCCAGTCCACCGGGGGCTTCACGCATTGCTTGCTCGAGCACGGCGCCCGCCGGGTCGTGGGTGTGGAGGTGGGCCACGGCCAGTTGCATGCGCAGCTGCGTGAGGATGCGCGCGTGGTGTGTCTCGAGGGGATCAACGCACGCGCCCTGACACCCGCCTCCCTGCAAGAGGCTTGGGAGGCGGCAGGGTCCGAGATGGCGCCGCAACCGCAGGAAGACGATGCACCACCCGACAACCCTTACCGCTGGATGTCAGGCGATGGCGAAGTATCGGACTACGACGACAGCGACGATGTGAGCGACGACGAGGTGGAGGCCGAACTGGCCCGCAGTCCTGCCCCGCAAGCGCCCTCAGCGGCTGCGGGGGCGCCGCGCCGCCGAATTGCCGTGGCGGTACAAGGTATTGAGCCGGTCTTTGATCTGGTCACGGGCGACCTGTCCTTCATCTCGCTCACGCTGGTATTGCCCGCATTGGTGCCGCTGCTGGCCCCGGGCGGCCAGCTGCTGATGCTGGTCAAGCCGCAGTTTGAACTGCAGCCGGGCCAGGTGGGCAAAGGCGGGGTTGTGCGGGATACGGCGTTGTATGCCGTGGTGGAACAGCGTATCCGCGCATGCTGTGCCGATGTGGGACTTGCCGTACAGGACTGGTTTGACAGCCCGATTGCGGGCGGCGACGGCAACCGCGAATTTTTTGTTTTTGCAAGGAAGGCCGCATGACCGCCACCAATGCAGCACGCCCCGGCCTGCCGGTGAGCGTGGAGTTTTTCCCCCCCAAGACATCCGAGGGTGCCGACAAGCTGCGCGCCGTGCGCCAGCAGCTTTATGCGCTGCAGCCCCAGTTTTGCTCCGTCACCTATGGTGCGGGGGGCTCCACCCAACAAGGCACCTTTGACACGGTGCAGGCCATTTTGCAGGAGGGCGTAGACGCGGCGTCGCACTTCTCCTGCATCGGTGCCACGCGGGCATCGGTGCGCGAACAGCTGGCAACGCTCAAAGCCATGGGCGTGCGGCGCCTGGTCGCCCTGCGCGGCGACTTGCCCAGCGGCTACGGCATGGGCGGTGAGTTCCACTACGCCAGCGACCTGGTCGCCTTCATCCGGGCCGAGACGGGGCGCGACTTTTACATCGAAGTGGCCGCCTACCCCGAGGTACACCCGCAGGCCCGCTCGCCCGAGGCAGACCTCAAGGCCTACGCCACCAAGGTGCAGGCCGGTGCCGATGCCGCCATTACCCAGTATTTCTACAGCGGCGATGCCTACCTGCGCTTTGTGGACGAGGCGCGGCGCCTGGGCGCCGATGTGCCCGTGGTGCCTGGCATCATGCCCATCACCAGCTCCACGCAACTCATGCGGTTTTCGGACGCCTGCGGTGCCGAGATTCCACGTTGGGTGCGCTTACGGTTGCAGGGTTTTGGCGACGATGTGGCATCGATCCGGGCGTTCGGGCTGGACGTGGTCACGGCCCTGTG
>JAUYGP010000372.1 GCA_030690515.1 Giesbergeria sp. | reverse complement strand
AGGTTTTTGGTCGCGCCGACTGGGTAGCGCAGCACTGGCAGCGTGGGCAACTGCCGGGCTCCCCCGAGTGCGCTGCCCTGCGCGATGCGGTGGCGCAGCTTGTGGCATCGCACACGCTCGCATATTGGAGCGAGCGCTTTGCACAAGCCGATGCCTGTGTGACCCCGGTGCTCACGCTGGAAGAAGCACAGGCGCACCTCTTGTTCGCGGATGGCGTGCGGCAACGGCCCTGGGCCGAGATACTGCCCTGATGTGGGTTCAGATCATGCTGCGGCGCTTTTACACTCGGCAGCATGATCACCTTTCACAACCCGCTGCACCACCTGCACGCCCCGGCCTATGAGTTCTTCCGGGGTGACCGGGTGCCGTGCTTCGAGAAGCCAGCGCGCGCTGACTATGTTGAGACCCGCCTGACCGAGCGCGGCCATGCGCTGCTGGCGCCTGACCAGGACTGCACCCCGGCGCTGGCCCGGGTGCATGCGCCGCGCTACCTGCAATTCCTTGCGACGGCTTGGTCGCAGTGGCTGGCGCTTGATCTGGCCAACGCCGATGTCCAGCCCTTTCCGTCGGTCTGGCCTGTGCGCACCCTGCGCAGCGACATCGAACCCGACAATTTCGTCGCCCGCCTTGGGTTGTATTCCATGGACAACGGCTCACCCTTGGCCGCTGGCACCTGGCAGGCTGCCAAGGCCGGCGCCGATGCCGCTGCCAGCGCAGCAGTGCGCGTGGCCGGTGGTGCGCGCGCTGCGTTCTGCTGTACGCGCCCGCCGGGCCACCATGCGGGGCCGGACTTCATGGGGGGGTACTGTTTTCTGAACAACGCGGCTGTGGCTGCGCAAACGTTGCGCGACCAGGGCGCAGCCCGTGTGGCTGTGCTTGACGTGGACTACCACCACGGTAACGGCACGCAAAGCATTTTCTATGACCGCGCCGATGTGCTGTTCGTCAGCATCCATGGCGACCCGCGCACCGAATACCCGTTCTACCTGGGCCATGCCGATGAAACCGGTGAAGGCGCCGGGGCGGGGTTCAATCTCAACCTTCCGCTGGCGGCGGGGAGCTCT
>JAUYGP010000370.1 GCA_030690515.1 Giesbergeria sp. | reverse complement strand
AGGATGAAGCGGCACATGTCCTGCTTTTCTTCCACGTTCATACCGGCCATGGGCTCGTCAAGCAACAGTACCTGCGGTTCCATGGCCAGCGCCCGCCCAAGGTCCACGCGCTTTTGCAGGCCGTAGGGCAACTGGCCCACGGGTGTCTTGCGAAAGGCCTGGATCTCCAGAAAATCGATGATGTGTTCGACAAATTCGCGGTGCGCCTCTTCTTCGCGCTGAGCCGGGCCGATGCGCAGTGCCTGCATCAGAAGGTTGCTTTTGATCTTGAGGTTGCGCCCGGTCATGATGTTGTCGATCACACTCATGCCCTTGAACAGTGCCAGGTTCTGGAAGGTGCGGCCAATGCCCATTTCGGCCACCTGGCGTGAGTTCATGTGTGAGAACGTCTTGCCGCGGAAGGTGATGGCGCCTTCCTGCGGTGTGTACACACCGTTGATGCAGTTGAGCATGGAGCTCTTGCCCGCGCCGTTGGGGCCGATGATGGAGCGAATTTCGTGCTCGCGCACATTGAACGAAATATCGGTCAGTGCGTTCACGCCGCCAAAGCGCAGGCTGATGTTATTGACGTCCAGAATGACGTCGCCAATCTTTTTTTCGGTCATGGTTGCGGTCTTTTAGGCGGCTGTTTTCACCGGTGTAAATGTTTTGGTGTCCGAGATCTTGAGGGTGGCGCTGACGCTGCCCGTGCGACCATCCTCGAACTTGACCTGGGTCTCGATGTACTGTTCCGAACGGCCTTCGTACAGGGCGGAAACCAGGTCGGCGTACTTCTCGGCAATGAAGCCGCGGCGGACCTTGTTGGTGCGGGTGAGTTCGCCATCGTCGGCGTCCAGCTCCTTGTGCAGCACCAGGAAACGGCTGACCTGGCTGCCTGCCAACAACGTGTCGCTGGCCAGGTCCGCGTTGACCTTTTCGACGCATTCCTTGACGAGCTCGTAGACCTCGGGTTTTTGGGCCAGATCGGTGTAGCCGGCGTAAGGCAGGTTGCGGCGCTCGGCCCAGTTGCCCACCGCATCGAAGTCTATGTTGATCATCACGCACACTTTGTTGCGCCCGTCACCCAGGGCCACGACTTCCTTGATGTAGGGGAAGAACTTGAGCTTGTTCTCCACATACTTGGGAGCGAACATGGCGCCGTCGTTGGCGCCGCCCTTGATGCGGCCCACGTCCTTCACGCGGTCAATGATCTTCAGGTGACCATGTGCATCGAGAAAACCGGCGTCGCTGGTGTGGTACCAGCCATCGGGCGTGAGTACTTCTGCGGTGGCCTCGGGGTTCTTGTAATACTCTTTGAGTAGACCCGCCGACTTGACCAGGATTTCGCCGTTGTCGGCGACCTTGATCTCCACGCCCCGGATCGGCACTCCCACGGTGTCGGCCCGTGCCTGGTTGTCGGGCTGTAGGCAGACAAACACAGCCGTTTCTGTCGAGCCGTAGAGCTGCTTCAAATTGATGCCGATAGAGCGGTAAAAGCTGAACAGGTCGGGGCCGATGGCTTCCCCCGCCGTGTAGGCCACACGTACGCGTGAAAAACCCAGGTTGTTGCGCAGTGGGCCGTACACCAGCAGGTCGCCCAGCGCATATTTGATGCGGTCGAAGAGCCCCACTTGCGCGCCGTCCATGAGCGCGGGGCCCACGCGCTCGGCCACGTCCATGCAGGCGGCAAACATCTTGCGTTTGATGAGACCCGCATCTTCCATGCGGATGGTGACGCTGGTGAGCAAACCCTCGAACACACGCGGCGGCGCGAAGTAATATGTCGGGCCGACTTCCTTCAAGTCGATGGTGACGGTGCTGGCCGACTCGGGGCAATTCACCACGTAGCCGCAAGTGAGCCACTGTGCGTAGCTGAAGATGTTCTGGCCGATCCAGGCGGGTGGCAGGTAGGCCAGCACTTCTTCGGCGCTGGTGAGCTTGTCGAACTCGGCGCCGGCCGCGGCGCTGTTCAGCAGCGAGTTGTGTGTGTGTACTACACCTTTGGGGTTCCCTGTGGTGCCCGAGGTGAAGAACATGGCCGCCACGTCGTCGGGCTGTGCCTTGGCAACTTCAGCGCTGAACCATTGCGGATTTTTCTGAACAAAAGCCTGGCCGGCTGCGATCAGGGCTTCCATGCTATCGAGTCCCTCTTCCTCGTATTTGCGCAGGCCTCGGGGGTCGTCGAAATAGATGTTGGAAATCGCTGGGCAGCGGTCACGGATTTCCAGCATTTTGTCGACCTGTTCCTGGTCTTCCACCACGGCAAATCGCACCTCGGCGTTGTTCAGCGGGAAGATGCACTCGACCGCCACGGCGTCCTGGTACAGCGGCACGGGAATGGCACCTAGTGCCTGGGCGGCCAGCATGGTGGCGTATAAGCGTGGGCGGTTGGAGCCGATCACCACCATATGTTCGCCACGGCGCAGGCCGGCCAGGTGCAGGCCTGCTGCCACCTGCTCCACCAGTGCGGCCAGGGCCGCCCAGCTGTGGGCTTGCCAGATGCCGTATTCTTTTTCGCGCAGTGCCGCTGCGGCAGGGCGCTCAGCTGCATGCTTGAGCAGCAGTTGGGGGAACGTGGTCTTCATTCCGGTTCCTATCATTTGCAAGATGTCTGTCGATCCGGTGGTGCCGGTGGTGCGGCCCTTGCCACACCTCTGGGGCTATCCTAGGGCTGACTTTGACGTTATCTTGTCTTTACGATGACAATTTAAGGGAAACTCCTGATCGGGTTTACGCCCCATCAGCGCATGAAACGACCATCGCGGGTGACCAGCGTGAGCTCCACGAAGCGTGAGGCGTTGCGCTCAGACGTGCTGGCATTGATTTCAAAGCCGCCCATGTCCACTTTTTTCAGACTCCACGTAGCGTCGATGAATGCGGCCCGTGTCGGGTTGCGCCCGGCCCGTTGCAGGGCTTCAATGAAAACGCGGGCGTTGATGTAGCCCTCAAGTGCCAGGTGGGAGGCATCCGCTGGTGTACCCAGAGCCTTGAGAGCCTGCTGGAATTCGCGCACGATCGGAACGATCGTGTTCGTGGGCAGCGGTACGACCTGCGAGACGGCCATGCCTACTGCGTTGGGTCCCAGGGCCTTGATATTGGCCGAGGTGCCTAGTACCGACAGCGCATACAAGGTGACGCCTTTGCGCAGGGGCCGAAACGCCTTTACAAACTCCAGGGCGGGCTTGCCCGCAAGGCCAATCAGAACCGCTTCGGGGTTGCCTTCGGCCAGCTTGGCCGCCGCGCTGGCAGCATCGGATGAGTCGTTCTCTACAGTGACATTGAGTGCGGGGGGGAGTTTTGCCTCGGCGATGGCCTGTTGTGCGCTGTCGAACACCTCTTTGCCAAAAGCATTGTTTTGGTATACGACCGCAATGCGGCGGATGCCGATGGTGGCCAAATGCTGCACCGCCTTGTCAGCCTCGTCGGCGTAGCTGGCACGGATGTTGAAGACGTTACGGGCGCCCGCAATGCGGCTGAGCTGTGCGCCAGTGAAAGGGGCGAAAAAGGGCATGCCCGACTCCAGCACCTTGGGCATCATTGCGCCCACCATAGGGGTTCCCATGCAGTTGAATAGGGCGAAGCATTCCGGGTCGGCCAGGAACTTCTCGACGTTGGCCAGGGCTCGCGGGATTTCGTAGCCGTCGTCCAGGGTTGTCAATTCGATTTTTCGTCCCAGGACGCCGCCACGGGCGTTGGTGGCGGCAAAAGCAGCTTTGGCGCCCTGGTGCATGGCGGAGCCTAGATCGGCCAGCGGACCTGTCAGTGCGGTTGACTGACAGATTTTGATGATGCCGTCCTGTGCGTGGGCACGCGAGGCGAGGCCCATCCAGGGCAAGGCAAGCGCGGTGGCGAGCAGGCTGCGCCGGGCAGGGGATGAAATGGCGGAGGGAAGGGGGGAATGCATGGGACGGGGCTCCTCTGTGTCCTGGGCGTGGGCGGTGGTGCCCGATCGGATACATCATGAAACGCAAATTGGAATTATTTTGTCTTTTCGATGACAATTTGTGTCGTGGTATTCCCGTACAAGCTTTTTTGGGAAGGACGGGCATGCTTCTGAAACAGGGCGTAAGCCCCGCTATTTGCCAGGCCATTCAACACAGCCCCGCCGTATGAACCAGGACTTGTCACTGCACCACCGTCGTCGCCAGCCCACCACCGAGGAGCTGGGAGGGATACCCTGGCTGTCGCTGCTGCACCCGGCTGAACGTGAACGTGCTGTGGCGGAGTTGCTCGTGGGAGACGCCTTGGCTGGCGACTACGTGTGCCGTATCGGACGGCCTGTCACCTACTGGTTTGGCGTCGTCGAAGGGCTCCTGAAAATGAGCAATGACAATGCCGATGGCGGCACCATGACCTTCGCCGGTCTGCCCCCGGGCGGCTGGTTTGGCGAAGGTACGGCGGTCAAGCGCGAGCCCTATCGCTACAACGTTCAGGCGCTGCGCAAGAGCGTGGTGGCAGGCTTGCCCATCGACACCTTCCACTGGCTGCTGGACCATTCCATCGGGTTCAACCGGTTTGTCATGCACCAGCTCAACGAGCGCCTGGGGCAGTTCATTGCGGCGCGTGAAATCGATCGGTTGAACAACCCGGATGCGCGGGTGGCCCGCAGCCTGGCCGCACTGTTCAACTCGGTGCTCTACCCCGGCGTGGGGGAGGTACTGCGTATTACCCAGCAGGAACTGGCCTACTTGGTGGGCTTGTCGCGCCAGCGCGTTAACGAGGCTCTGGCCACGCTGGAGGCGCAAGGGGCGATCCGCGTGGAATATGGTGGCCTGCGGGTGCTCAACCTGGAAGCTATGCGTGCCGGATGGCTCCACGGGGAGAAATGAAGCTCCTGCATCCCGCATGCCCACGGGTTCCATGCGCTATAAAGCAGGGACAAAGGAGCCCTTCGCCATGAGATCACTGTTACTGCCCGTAGGCCCTTGGTTTCGGGTGGCCGGGTCGGTTCTGTTGCCCATGGCGTCCGCCTGGGCGGGCAGCGTGCAGGTGGAGGTGCGCGACGCCGTTAGCGGCAAGCCTTTGGACCAGGCCGTGGTGTACCTGGAGTCTGCCGAGGCGCGCCGACAGGTGCGTCCGCTGCAGGGCGTGACCATGGCGCAGCAGAAAAAACAATTTGTTCCTGCGGTGCTGGTGGCCACGGTGGGGACCGAGGTGCAGTTTCCCAATCTGGACGCGGTGCGCCACCATGTGTATTCGTTCTCGCCGACCAAAAAATTCGAGATCAAACTCTACAAGGGAAAGGAAGCCCAGCCGGTGCTGTTTGACCAGCCGGGGGTGGTTTTGCTGGGCTGCAATATCCACGACAACATGGTCGGCTGGATTGTGGTGGTGGATACGCCTTACTACGCGCAAACCGGTGTGGACGGAGCGGTGCCAGGCCGCGTGCGCCTCGACAACGTGCCCGCAGGCAGCTACCAGTTGCGCGTCTGGCATCCGCGCCAGCCCATCGGCGAACCGGCCGTGCAGCAAACCTTGCAGGTGCCAGCTACTGGCGAGGTGGCGGCCACCGTACGCATGTCGGGGCTACAACCTTGACGATCCAGGCCTTTCCGCGGAGTCTCATTGCCCGCTTGGTGGGTATTTCGCTATTGCTCTTGCTGGTGGTGCAGGCGGCAGGTTTTGCCGTGGTGCGGGCCAGCATTGATCGCAACGCGCGCAGCCAGATTGCCCGGGAGCTTGATACTGACGAACGGGTATGGCACCGGCTTCTGGAGCAAAACGCCGAACGCTTGAGGCAGGGCTCGGTACTGCTGGCAGCGGATTTCGGTTTTCGTTCGGCCGTCCATTCGGGTGACCAGGGCACCATCCAATCGGCGCTGGAGAACCATGGTGCGCGCATTGGTGCGGTTGTCACGGCCTTGCTGGATACGCAATTCGCTTTGCGCACCACCAGTCTGGCCGATGGCATGCCGCACCAGCCCGAATCTCTGTCGCCCGTGATACAGGCTTTGGCCGCGAAGCCCCAGGCGAGCCAGGTGGCCGTGCTGGGTGGGCAGGCCTATTTGTTTGTGATGGTTCCGCTCAAGGCGCCGGTGGTGATCGGCTGGGTGTTGATGGGCTTTCCGATTGGTCAGCCTCTGGCCGAGGAAATGCGCCAGTTGCTGGCGGTGGACGTAGCGGTCATGGTGCAGCCGCAAGGCGGGGCGGTGTCGTTGCCCGTCAGCACGCTGACCGGGCCAGTGTTGGCGCAATTGCGCGATAGCGCAGGCGCTGTGGGCGAGTTGGAGACGGATGCCGGAACCCTGCTGGTGCGGTCGAGCAGTCTGGATGCCCTGGGCGGACAAGTGCATGCCTTGCTGCTGCGCTCGGTCGATCCGCTGGTGGCGCCTTACCGACAACTGCAGTTTCTGTTGGCCAGTATCACCGTCGGCGGCCTGGTTCTCTTTGCCGTGGGCAGCGGGGCCATGGCGCGGCGCGTGACCACGCCACTGCGCTCACTGCTGACAGCCACGGGGCGGCTCTCGGAAGGGGACTACAGCGTGCCCATGGAACACATGGAGCGCACCGACGAAATTGGGGACCTGGCGCGCTCCTTCGATCACATGCGCCTGGATATTGCACGCCAGCAATCCAAGGTGCGTGACCTCGCTTACCGGGACCGTTTGACCGGCCTGCCCAACCGTGAGCGCTTTCGCAGTGCCTTGATGCAGTCCATCAAGGCGCGCGGCGACGAGCCCCGCCCGCTGGCCGTACTGCTGCTGGATCTGGATCGTTTCAAACACGTCAATGACGTGCTGGGCTACGCCTTTGGTGACCGGCTGCTGCAGGCCGTCGCCGGGCGGTTGCGGCCCCATGTTCACATGCCCGAAGACATGGTGGCGCGTGTGGGGGGCAACGAGTTTGCACTGCTGCTGCACGACACTGATGGCATCCAGGCGCTGGAGGTGGCACGGGGTATTGCACGCTCTTTCGAGACGCCACTGGCGTTCGACGACCAGACGGTGGATTTGAGCGCGGGCATCGGCATTGCCTGCTGGCCGGGCGACGCCGCCGATGCCGATACCCTGCTCAACCGCTCTGAAATCGCCATGTATGCGGCCAAGCGCAAGCTCAGCACAGCGCTGCTGTACGACCCGGCACTCGACTCGTCGAGCGCGCAGACCCTGACGCTGCTGGGCGACTTGCGCCGTGCCGTGGAGCAGAGCGAACTGCGTTTGTATCTGCAGCCCAAGGTAGCTTTGCACGCAGCAGAAGGCTGTTCCGCCGAGGCCCTGGTGCGCTGGCAGCACCCCCAGCGTGGCCTGGTGCCACCCATGGAGTTCATCCCCTTTGCCGAGCAGACCGGGTTTGTGCGCCAGCTTACGCTGTGGATTTTTGAAGCGGTGGTGCGCCTGCTGGCTGATGAGCGTGCGCGGGCGCTGCGTTTGCGTGTGTCAGTCAACCTGTCCACGCGCGACCTGCTCGACCCTGAACTGAGCGCCCGTCTGGGAGCCATCCTGTTGCGCCATGGAGTGCAGGCTACGAGTCTGTGCCTTGAAATCACCGAGAGCGCCATCATGGACGACCCCCTGCGCGCGGAGGCCATGCTCAACCGCCTGTCGGAACAGGGCTTCAAGCTCTCCATTGATGACTTTGGCACAGGTTATTCGTCGCTGGCCTACCTGCGGCGCTTGCCGGTGCAGGAGCTCAAGATCGATAAATCTTTCGTGATGGGCATGCAGGCTGGCGAAGGCGATGCACAGATCGTGCATTCCACGATCGACCTGGCGCACAATCTGGGTCTGAGCGTGGTGGCCGAAGGCGTGGAAAATGCCGACATCCTGGAACGCCTGCGTACCCTGAACTGCGACGAGGCGCAGGGCTACCATATCAGTCGGCCCATGCCGGCGAAAGATTTTCTGGCCTGGCAAGAACAACAGGCCTGAGCCGCTGTCGATCTGTCACCGCGCGGGGCTGCCCATGGCGCCCTGGGCACCCATTGCACCGTTTTCCGACCATGCCCTTCCGTTCTCGTCCGCCTGCCACTCCACCAGAGCAGCCTGCCGCCTCCCGGCGCCTGAGCCTGCACCGTCCTGCAGCGCCCGCCCTACCGCCGGATCGTCCCGTCTCGCCGCCGCCCGCCGTCAGCCCCGGTGCCCGCAGGGGTGCCGCGCCGCCACCCCGTGTGCAGCGGGTGGCGTCCCCTGTAGCGGCGTCAGCACCCGTCGGAACGCGCCTGAACAAGCGCCTGGCCGAGCTGGGCCTATGCTCGCGCCGCGAGGCCGACGACTGGATTGCCCACGGCTGGGTCTACGTGAACGGTAAGGTCGCGGAAATGGGCGTCAAGGTTACGCCGCAGGATAAGGTTACCGTTGAGCGTGCAGCACAGCGCCAACAAGCCAACCAGGTCACCATCGTGCTGCACAAGCCCATGGGCTATGTGTCGGGACAGGCCGAAGACGGACACACACCGGCGGTGGCCCTCATCAACCCGTGCACGCACTGGCGCGAAGACCCCAGCGGCCTGCGTTTCACGCCGCCGCACCTGCGGGGCCTGGCGCCTGCGGCGCGACTCGATATCGACTCGGTGGGCTTGCTGGTGCTGACGCAGGACGGGCGCGTGGCGCGCCAGCTTATCGGGGAAGACTCTCTCATCGACAAAGAGTATCTGGTGCGCGTGGTGTACGAAGGACCCGATGCCCGGCGATCGGGTGAGCGTGCTGCGCCCTTGCAGGAAATTGATGAGCGCGACCCGGTGCGCACCAACGTGCAGGCCGTGTTTCCTCCCGCGCTGCTGGAGCGCCTGCGCCATGGCCTGAGCCTGGACGGCCAGCCGCTCAAGCCTGCAAAGGTCGAGTGGCAAAACCCTGAGCAGTTACGTTTTGTACTGACCGAGGGCAAGAAGCGCCAGATCCGGCGCATGTGCGAGCAGGTGGGCCTCAAGGTGGTGGGCCTCAAACGCATTCGTATTGGCCGTGTCACGCTGGGGAATCTGCCCGTGGGGCAGTGGCGCTACCTGGGGACGCACGAGCGCTTCTGACCGCCTTTCGGTCCATTCCCTTCATTTTTTGGAGCATCCATGGCCTCTACGAGCAAACCCTCGCCGGACAATGCAGCGCGGGCTGCCTTGGCGGCATTGCGGCACTTGCGTCCCGCTGACCTGCGCGGTGTGGCGCGCTTGGCGACCCAGGCAACGACTGGTGTAACCCACATTACGGAAGGCGTGCACCAGTCCGTACTTGGCACCATGGGCCTGCCTGGCGGCTCGGAGGCGGGTCGCGCACGCGGGCTCACGGGTCTGGTGTACCAGGGTATCCGGGGCGTCACTCGCCTGGTCGATGTCAGCTTGCAGGCGGCTCTGCTGCGGCTCGAACCCTTCCTGGAGCGTCGTGGTGCCAGTACTGCACCGTCGCCTGAACGCGAAGCCGTGCTGGCGGCCCTGAACGGCGTCATGGGCGACCGTCTGGCCGAGGATGGCAACCCGTTGGCGTTTTCGATGGAACTGCGCCAGCAAGGCCGGGAAATCGATCTGGTGGCGCTGCGTGCCTCAGGCCTAGCCAGCGGCAAGGTGTTGCTGCTGTTGCATGGCCTGTGCATGAATGATTTGCAGTGGTTGCGCGCAGGCCATGACCATGGCGCGCACCTGGCGCAGGCGCTGGGCTACACGCCGGTCTATGTGCGCTACAACACCGGGCTGCATACCTCCATCAACGGCCAGGAACTGGCAGGCCGCGTCGAAGCCCTGCTGGCCGACTGGCCTGTGCCGGTGCAGGAGCTGAACGTACTGGTACACAGCATGGGCGGACTGGTGGTGCGCAGCGCTTTTCAGCAGGCAGTGCAGGCCGGCTTGCAGTGGCCAAGCCAGTTGCGCAAGCTGGTTTTTCTGGGTACGCCGCACCATGGTGCGCCACTGGAGCGTGCGGGCAACTGGGTCGATGTCATCCTGGGTAGCACCCCCTGGAGTCGGCCCTTTGCACGGTTGGGGCATTTGCGCAGCGCGGGCATTACCGATTTGCGCTACGGCCATGTGCAGGAGGCCGATTGGCAGGGGCACGACCGCTTTCGCAAGCGCCCGGATGCACGCCACCACCTCCCCCTGCCCCCTGGCGTGGCCTGCTATACCGTAGCCGCCACGCTGGCCCGCCAGCGCAGCCCGATGGCTGAACGGCTGGTGGGTGATGGCCTGGTGCCACTGCACAGTGCGCTGGGCCAACACGAGCAAGCGGAGCGCACGCTGGAGTTTCCCAAAAGCCACCAGCACGTGGTGTATGGCCTGGGCCACATGGCGCTGCTGGAAGATGCCCAGGTGGCACAACAACTGGTCCGTTGGTTTAGTTGATGCGCAGTACGGTGGCGTTACCATATGTGTCAGCCGCATGTGCAACAAGGAGACAACGTGAGTAACAATAAATACCGTTTGGTAACGCGCAGCGACTTTGACGGCTTGGTGTGTGCCGTGCTGTTGAACGAACTCGATCTGATTGACGAAATCACCTTCGTGCACCCCAAGGACATGCAGGACGGCAAGGTCGCCATCACCGAGCGCGACATCACCACCAACCTGCCGTACGTGCCGGGCGCGCATCTGGTGTTTGACCACCATGAATCGGAGACAGTGCGCAACGCTGGTCGGCGCGATGTGAACCACGTCATTGATGCCCATGCTCCGTCGGCGGCGCGCGTGGTCTACGACCACTATGGCGGCAAGGCGGTGTTTACGCGCATTACTGACGAAATGATGGCGGCGGTGGATCAGGCCGACTCGGCGCAGTATTCACGTGAAGACATTCTTGACCCCCAGGGCTGGGTGTTGCTGAATTATTTGATGGATTCGCGTACCGGCCTCGGGCGTTTTCGGGAGTTTCGCATCAGCAACTATGCGCTGATGATGGACTTGATCAAATACTGTCGCGATCACACCATCGAGCAGATCCTCGATCTGCCTGACGTGCAGGAGCGTGTGGCGCTGTACCGTGACCATGCGGCCAAAGCCAAGGAGCAGATCCTGCAATGCGCCACGCAGATTGGTAACCTGGTGGTGCTGGACCTGCGGCCCGAGGAAACCATCTGGGCGACCAACCGCTTCATGATTTATGCGCTGTTCCCTACGGCCAACATCTCGATTCACGTGATGTGGGGCCTGCAAAAGCAGAACACCGTGCTGGCGACGGGCAAGTCGATTCTGGACCGCAGCAGCAAAACCCATGTGGGTAACCTGATGCTGGAGTTTGGTGGCGGCGGCCATGCGGCGGCGGGTACCTGCCAGTTGGCCAACGACAAGGCTGACAACATGCTGCAAATGCTGGTGCGGCGCATTAATGCCGACGGTTAAAAATACAAGTCTAAATGCACTCTAGCGCTTATGCAGTAAGCGCTAGTAGCTATATATTTTGACTCTTTGTTCGGCGCTGGATGTGGCGGTGCAGTGCACGTGGGCTGCCGTTTTCTTCTCAGCCGCTTGAAACCCTGCCTTGCCGCCCCTACATGCACGCTTGCAGGAGCTGCACTCGGTAGGTGCGGCGCCCAAATTTTCTTTCCCCTCCCCCCATTCGTTTCGTCCCCCTAAAGCTATGAGCAAACAAACCCTGTCGTTCCAGGCCGAAGTGGCCCAGCTGCTGCACCTCGTCACGCACTCGCTGTATTCGAACCCCGAAATATTCATGCGCGAACTCATTTCCAACGCTTCGGACGCCTGCGACAAGCTGCGTTTTGAGGCACTGGATACGCCCGCGCTGTACGAAGACGTGCCCAATCTGGAGGTGCGCGTCTCCTTCGACAAGGACGCCAAGACGCTCGCCATCCAGGACAACGGCATCGGCATGAGCGCGCAGGAGGCCATCGAGCACCTGGGCACGATTGCCAAGAGCGGCACCAAGGACTTCATGGGCAAGCTCACGGGCGACCAGAAGCAGGACGCTCAGCTCATCGGCCAGTTCGGCGTGGGCTTTTACTCGGGCTTCATCGTCGCCGACAAAATCACCGTGGAATCGCGCCGCGCCGGCCTGCCTGCGAGCGAAGGCGTGCGCTGGGTGAGCGGCGGCAGCGGCGACTTCGAAGTGGAAGCCATCGACCGTCCGCAGCGCGGCACCAGCGTCACACTGCACCTGCGCGATGACGCCGAGGAATACCTGAACGCCTGGAAACTCAAGAGCGTCATCGCCAAATACTCCGATCACATCAGCCTGCCCATCCTGATGGAAAAGGAAGAGTGGAAAGACGGCGATCTCATCACCCCCGGCGACGAAAACGGCGGCCGCCAGCCTGGCGCCATGGTCAAGACGGGCGAGTGGGAAGCGGTGAACAAAGCCAGTGCCCTGTGGACGCGGCCCAAGAAAGACATCGCGGGTGAGCAGTACCAGGATTTCTACAAGGCCATCAGCCACGACCACGAAAACCCGCTGACCTGGGCGCACAACCGCGTCGAGGGCAACACCGAGTACACGCAGTTGCTCTACATCCCGGCCAAGGCACCGTTCGACCTGTGGAACCGCGACAAGAAGGCCGGTATCAAGCTCTACGTCAAGCGCGTCTTCATCATGGACGACGCCGAAGCGCTGATGCCCAGCTACCTGCGCTTTGTGAAGGGTGTGATCGATTCGAGCGACCTGCCGCTCAACGTGAGCCGCGAATTGCTGCAGGAAAGCCGCGACGTGAAAGCCATCCGCGAAGGCTCGACCAAGCGCGTGCTTTCCATGCTGGAAGACCTGGCCAAGCACGACAAGCATGAAGCCGCCGCCGAGGGCGCAGACGCCGTCACCGATGTGGTCGATGCCGACGACAAGGCCAAAGAAGGTAAATACAGCCAGTTCTACGCCGAGTTCGGTGCGGTGCTCAAAGAAGGCCTGGGCGAAGACTTCGGCAACCGCGAGCGCCTGGCCAAACTGCTGCGCTTTGCATCGACGTCCAGCGACACGGCAAGCGTCTCGTTTGCCGACTACACGGCGCGCATGAAGGATGGCCAGGAGGCCATCTACTACATCACCGCCGACACGCTCTCCGCCGCCAAGAACAGCCCGCAACTTGAAGTCTTCAAG
>JAUYGP010000361.1 GCA_030690515.1 Giesbergeria sp. | reverse complement strand
GGCCAGAATATCGCCACCGCTCGGCGCGTCCCGCCAGTCAAAAAACAGTTCAGGCGAAACGGAGAGCAACTGCTCGCCGCCCGCGTCGATGTGCGCGGCATAGCCGCCGGGCTGGGCGCGCTGCAGCGCGGCAAACAGCGCCGCCGCACCGCCTTGCAGCGCGCCTGTGAGGGGTGCGGTGTAGTTGACCTGGTAGAGCTCGCCCGCGCCAATGGCCTGCTGGATACGGCCCAGTGCGGCGTCGAAGGCACTGCGCTCCAGGCTGCTATGCCACTCCACGCGTGCCGCCTCCTGCAGCGCCTCGGCAGGCCAGGGCTGGGGCGCATGGTGCACAGCAAACCAGGCCAGCGGGCCGTCGGCGGCGTGGGTTTGCAATGCGACATCAAACGCCGGTGCCGCTTCGTAGCGCACATAGCCCACGCACCAGTGGCCGCGCTCGGCTGCGGCATGCACGGCATTGAGCACGGCGCGCACCTCGCCCACCTGCTGCGCCACGAGCACCTGGCGCGGCACGCCAAAGGCGCAGCGCAGGCGCGGTGCGGCGGCATCCAGCGGCTGGGCGAAGTCGATGCGGGCCGTCTCGGCCGCCGGAGCGAAAGCGCGCTTCATGGCAAATGCCACCTGGGATGGGGCATCAAGCGCGAGAAAGCCAGGGAACGCATTCCAATTTTTAGGTAAAAATAGGCTCTAGCGCTTATTCAGAAAGCCATGACAGCTATCAATTAAATAGCATTCTCTAGGCTGCGCCAATGTTCGGCACCAATCCTGCGACAGGCTGGCCCTTCTTCAGCGCAGCGGTAAAAGCCAGCATGCGGTCAATCGGCATGCGCGCGCGCGGGATGATGGCCGGGTCCACATGGATGGCGTTGCTGCCTGTCTCCAGCACCTGCGCCACACCGGCCAGGCCGTTCATCGCCATCCAGGGGCAGTGGGCGCAGCTTTTGCAGGTAGCGCTGTTGCCGGCGGTGGGGGCTTCGTAGAACCGCTTGCCGGGGTTCAGCGTGCGCAGCTTGTGCATCATGCCGTTGTCGGTGGCCACGATGAACTCGGTGGCGTCCATTTCCTGCGCAGCCTTGAGAATGCCCGAGGTGGAGCCCACGGCGTCGGCCAGGGCAATCACGTCGGCGGGCGATTCTGGGTGTACCAGCACCTTGGCGCCGGGATGGTCTTTTTTCAGCGCTTCGAGCTCGAAGGCCTTGAACTCGTCGTGCACGATGCAGGCGCCGTTCCACATCACCATGTCGGCGCCAGTCTCGCGCTGGATGTAGGCCCCCAGGTGCCGGTCGGGTGCCCACAGGATTTTTTGCCCAGCGTCCTTCAGGGCGCGCACGATGTCGAGCGCACAGCTTGATGTGACCAGCCAGTCGGCGCGCGCCTTCACGGCGGCGCTGGTGTTGGCGTACACCACCACGGTCCGGTCCGGGTGCTGATCGCAAAACGCGCTGAACTCCTCAATGGGGCAGCCCAGGTCGAGCGAGCAGGTGGCGTCCAGGTCGGGCATGAGCACGGTTTTCTCGGGCGAGACGATCTTCGCCGTCTCGCCCATGAAACGCACGCCCGAGACCACCAGGCTCGTGGCGGCGTGGTCGCGGCCAAAGCGGGCCATCTCCAGCGAATCGCTGACGATACCGCCAGTTTCCTCGGCCAAATCCTGCAGGTCGGGGTGCACGTAGTAGTGCGACACCATGACCGCGTTCTTTTCCTTGAGCAGGCGGCGGATCTTGTCCTTGGTCGCCGCGCGCTCGTCCTGCGTCAGCTCGGGGGGCACACGTGCCCAGGCGTGCTTGGTGGCGCACACCCCGCCGCCTTCGGGCTGCTCGTAATCGACTTCTTTGAGGATGATGGTGGTGTTCATGGCAACTCCTGCAGGCGCATGGAAAAGTCCGTGGCCTTCACGTCCTTGGTCAGCGCACCGATGGAGATGCGGTCCACGCCGGTTTCTGCAAGAGCACGCAGGCCATCAAGCGTGACACCACCCGAGATTTCGAGGATGGCGCGGCCCGCATTGAGGCGCACCGCCTCGTGCAGCGTGGCCACATCCATGTTGTCGAGCAGCACCATCTTGGCGCCCGCCTCCAGGGCCTCGGTCAATTGCGCCAGGGTTTCCACCTCGATCTCGATGAACTGGGCCTGCGCAGCCACCTTCTCGGTGGCGCGCAACACAGCCGTCACACCGCCGGCGGCGG
>JAUYGP010000353.1 GCA_030690515.1 Giesbergeria sp. | reverse complement strand
TGGATCAGGTTGTCGAGCTTCACGCCGTCTTCGATCACGGTGTCCTGCAGCGCGCCTCGGTCGATACAAGTGTTGGCACCTATTTCCACATCGTCGCCAATGCGGACAGCGCCCAATTGCTCGATCTTGACCCAGGTTCCGCCCTCGGGAGCAAAGCCAAAGCCATCGGCACCGATCACCACGCCGGGATGCACGATGCAGCGCTCTCCGAGATGGCAGCCTTCACCCACCGTAACGCGCGACTTGAGCACCGTGCCTGCACCCACGCGGGCACCGCGCTCGATCACGCACAAAGGCCCCACCGACGCCGTGGCATGCACCTGGGCCTCGCTGTGCACAACCGCACTGGGGTGCACCCCAGGCGCGACCGGAAGCGCATGCCGCTTGCGCCAGAGCTGCGTGGCCCGAGCGAAATAGACATAAGGATCATCAGCCACGATGCAGGCGCCCCGCGCCATGGCGACCTCGCGCATGGCAGGCGCCACAATGACACAGGCCGCCCGGGAGGCGGCCAGTTGCTGCTGGTAGCGCGGATGACTCAGAAAACTCAGCTCCTGCACCTGCGCTGCCTCCAGCGGGGCCAACCGGGTGATCTCGATACCGGGATCACCCTCCAGCGTTCCACCCAGCGCCTCGATGAACTCTGCCAGGCGCAAGCTCACGCGGGCTCCACCCGCCGCCAGAGGCAGTTACTTGGCAGGAGCGGCATTCAACGCCTTGATCACCTTGTCGGTGATGTCGTGCTTGGGGCTGATGAAGACAGCCTGGTCCACGATGATGTCGTACTTTTCCTGCTCCGCCAGCTGCTTGACCACCTTGTTGATGCGATCGCTCATCTGGTTGAGTTCTTCGTTCTTGCGGGAATTCAGGTCTTCCTGGAATTCGCGACGCTTGCGCTGGAAATCACGATCCTGGTCCACCAACTGGCGCTGGCGTGCCATACGCTGGCTCTCAGACAGTGTGGGCGCATCGCGCTCGAACTTTTCCGTGGCCGACTTCAGGGTTGCGCCCAAATCATTGAGTTCCTTGTCGCGGCGGGCGAACTCCTGCTCCAGCTTGGCCTGCGCTGCCTTGGCCGTGCTGGCTTCGCGGAAAACGCGATCCGTATGGATGAAGCCGGCTTTGAATTCTTGTGCCTGCACAGGAAGGGCGGCACCAAAAGAGCCCAACAGGATCGCCAAGGCGATGGGACGAGAAAGGGT
>JAUYGP010000333.1 GCA_030690515.1 Giesbergeria sp. | reverse complement strand
CCGAACTGGCCCCCCGCGACGTGGTGGCCCGCGCGATCGACTACGAGATGAAGCGCCACGGCCTGGAGTGCGTGCACCTGGACATTTCGCACCAGAGCCCAGAATTTTTGCAGGAGCACTTCCCCAACATCCTGGCGCACTGTGCCGATCTGGGCATCGACATCACCAAAGAACCGATTCCCGTGGTGCCCACGGCGCATTTCACCTGCGGTGGCGTGCTGACCGATCTTTCGGGCCGTACCGACCTGCCCGGCCTCTATGCCGTGGGCGAAGTCGCCTGCACCGGCCTGCACGGCGCCAACCGGCTGGCAAGCAACTCACTGCTCGAATGCATGGTGTTTGCCCGCGCAGCAGCACAACACATTGCCCAGGCACCGCGTGTGCAAATCCCGGCACTGCCGCGCTGGGACGACAGCCGCGTGACGGACCCGGACGAATGCGTCGTCATCTCCCACAACTGGGACGAGCTGCGCCGCTTCATGTGGGACTACGTGGGCATCGTGCGCACCAACAAGCGCCTGGAGCGCGCCGCGCACCGCATCTCGCTGCTCTGGGCCGAGATCGACGAGTTCTACGCCCACTTCCATATCACGCGCGATCTGCTGGAGCTGCGCAACCTGGTACAGGTGGCCGAACTCATCGTGCGATCGGCCCAACTGCGGCGCGAGAGCCGGGGCCTGCACTACAGCCGCGACTACCCGCACCTGGCCGCACCGGCCGCGCCCACCATCCTCGTCCCCCCCGTCACCCATTGATTCCGTTTCTAAACCATCCGTGTCGTTGTTGCTTCGCCTGGCCGTGCTACAGCACTGATCGTAGGCTTCACGCCTAGGAACGATTTGGAAACAGAATAAGAACCCCAGGAAACCGCCATGTACCGCACCCTGCTCAAATCCAAGATCCACCGCGCCACCGCCACGCACTGCGAACTGCACTACGAAGGCTCCTGCGCCATCGACGAAAACCTGCTCGAAGCCGCCAACATGGTGGAAAACGAGCAGGTGCATATCTGGAACATCAACAACGGTGAGCGCTTCATCACCTACGCCATCAAGGGCGAACGCGGCAGCGGCATGATCTCGGTCAACGGCTCGGCGGCGCGCCGTGCCTCCGTGGGCGACCTGCTCATCATTGCCGCCTTTGCCCAGGTGCCCGAAGACAAGGTGGCCACGCACCGCCCGCAGCTGGTGTTTGTGGACGCGAACAACCGCCAGACCGAACTGCGCGACCACGTGCCAACGCAGCCGCTTTGATCCACGAGTGAAAGAGGCGTACGGCCTCTTCTTCAGGGCTGCTGCGTCTTCTTGAAGTAGCCTGCCTCGATCATCTGGCTGAACATGTCGTCCATCGACTCCTGCAGTGGCCGGTAGTGCAGACCCAGCGCCTGCCGACCCTTGCTGTTGTCGGCGCGCCAGGGATGATCGACATTGCGCGCCACAAACTTGCGCGTGAGCCCCGACAGGGGCGCCACCAGCCACACCAGCCACTTGGGCAGCGCGCGGCGCGGCAGCGCATAACGTTCTCCAAACCGAGGCAACAAGGACTGCCCCAGGGCCAGCAGGTCGGTGTTGTGGCCGGACACAATATGCCGCCCCTCGGCGCCCGGGATGAACGCCGCCGCCAGATGGGCCTGGGCCAGGTCGCGTACATCCACCACGCCAAAGCCAGCGCGCGGTGCACCGGCCTTCAGGGTGCCATCGCCCAGTTGGCGCACGATATTGAAGCTCTCGGACGTTGGCCGCGGGTTGGTGCCCGGCCCGATCACCAGCGACGGATTCACCACCACCAGCCGCCACTGTGACTGGCCCTCGGCCAAGCGCCAGGCTTCGCGCTCGGCCAGCGTCTTGGAGTATGAATAGGGCTGGTGCTCCAGCGAGGCTGTGGTGTTCCAGACGGCCTCGGTCAGCACGCCGCCAGGTGCCGCCGCACAGTCAGCGGCATCGGTATAGATGGCAGCGCAGGAACTGGTGAGCACCACACGCCGGACCGACGGAGTGTGCGAAGCCTGCTCCAGCACATTGCGCGTGCCCAGCAACGCCGGGTCGATCAGCTCGCGCTGGGGGTCTTTCACGTGCGTGGTGAACGGCGATGCGGTGTGGAAAACCACCTCGCACCCTTCCATGGCCTGGGCGTACGAGCCCGGCTGCATCAGGTCTGCTGCAAAAAACCGCACCCGGCCCGGGCCAGCATCCGACAGGGCCTGAAGGTGCGCCACCTTGCGCCCATCCTGGGGGTCGCGCACGGCAGCATGCACGGTCACCCCTGCCTGCACCAGGCGCTGAACGAGCCAGCCCGCCACGTAGCCGGTAGCCCCGGTGACCAACACCGGGGCCTGGGTGGGAATTGTGAGCGTGGCAGCAGAAGCGGCGGTATTCATGGCGAGGGCCTGCAGGAAATGGAGAGGCTGTGATTGTTCACCCAGGCGGCGCCCTGCGCCATGGCCGAACGCGCCAACCATCCCGCCAAAGGCGCCAAGGCCCTCGGCACCCCCCACTGCGCAGGGCAATGCCATTCGCCTGATGCTCTATCAAAACGATAGCTGCACGCGCTTATTCATCAAGCGCTAGAGACCAAAAACACCAAAAATCAAGGCACCTGCGTGGCAGCCAACCACCCGCGCAGGCTATTCATAAACGCCCAGGCCTCGACACGGGGGACATCCTCCAAGCGCACCACGGCCTCCTGCACGCGCCCCGCGCGCAGCGCTATGGCGCGGCCCACGCCGGGCAGCAGGCCGCACGAGAGCGGCGGGGTGACCCAGCGGCCGTCCAGCAGCAGGGCAATATTGCCAAAGGTTCCCTCGGTGATCTCCCCCGCCTCATTCCACAGCACGGTATCGAACACCCCCGTTTCGGTAGGTGCAAACGCCGCGTAGTGCGCGCGGCGCGTGGTCTTGAACCGCACAAATTCGCTGTGGGCCTCCGTCAACGGGCTGCGGGCCAGTTGCAAGCGCACGGGCTCCGCCGTGGGTTGCAACGCAAACGCCTCAGCACGGGGCTGCCCTGCAGCATCCAGCAACAGGCGCACGCGCCACAGGTCTTGCGGATAGCCATCGGCCAACGCCATCAGGCACTGGTGCACGGCACCGGCGTTCCAGGGGATACCAAAATGCGCGGCGGCCTGCTGCAGGCGCGCCAGGTGGTCGTCAACGTGGCGTAACTCCCCCTCTTCCAGCGCCAGGGTTTCCAGCAGATCGAAAGGCATGCTGGCCCGCTCGACAAAGGCGCGCTTGTGGCGCCACTCGTTCCATTCAGCATCGGCCACGGCGTCCGCCGTGATGCCGCTACCGATGCCGCAGCGCGCCAGGTCGCCTTGCAGCACCACGGTGCGGATGGGGACATTGAAGGTCGCCCGGATACCGCCCTGCTCCCCTGGCCGCACCACCCCCACGGCCCCGCAATACACCCCGCGCGGCGCGGGCTCGAGCGCGTGGATCATCTGCATGGCGCGCACCTTGGGCGCGCCGGTGACGGAGCCGCAGGGGAACAGCGCCGCAAACACATCGGTCAGCGTGGTGCCAGGCCGCGTGCGTGCCCGCACGTCAGACGTCATTTGCCACACCGTGGGCAGCGGCGTGGTGTCGAACAGCCGGGGCACCTGCACGCTGTGCGGCAGGGCAATGCGCGAGAGGTCGTTGCGCAGCAGATCCACGATCATCACGTTCTCGGC
>JAUYGP010000350.1 GCA_030690515.1 Giesbergeria sp. | reverse complement strand
ATGATGGCCCAGGGCTTCTGGCACGACCGCACCATCAACGACAGTCTGGACGCCTGCGTCGCCCAGTGCCCCGACAAGCTGGCGCTGACGGCCGTGCAGGTGGAGACGGGTGCCGTGCAGCGCTTCACCTACCGCGAGCTGGCGCGCATGGCCGACCGCATCGCCGTGGGTTTGAGTCGCCTGGGCGTGGGAAGGGACGACATCGTGTCCTGCCAACTGCCCAACTGGTGGCAGTTCACGCTGACCTACCTGGCCTGCTCGCGCATCGGCGCGGTGATGAACCCGCTGATGCACATCTTCCGTGAGCGCGAGCTGTCGTTCATGCTCAAGCATGGCGAGGCCAAGGTTGTGATCGTGCCCCAGACCTTCCGCGGTTTCGACTTCGAGAAGATGGTCAGCGGGCTGCAGCCCAGCCTGCCGCACCTGAAGCATGTGGTGGCAGTGGGTGGCCAGGGCGCCAACAGCTTCGAGGCCCTGCTCAGCGGCCCGGCCTGGGAAGACGCACCCGACGCGCAGGACATCCTCACGCGCCACCGCCCCGGCCCGGACGATGTGACGCAGCTCATCTACACCTCGGGCACCACCGGCGAGCCCAAGGGCGTGATGCACTCGGCCAACACGGTGATGGCCAACATCATTCCCTATGCCCAGCGCCTGCGCCTGGGCGCCGAGGACGTGGTGCTCATGGCCTCGCCCATGGCGCACCAGACCGGCTTCATGTACGGGCTGATGATGCCCATCCTGCTCAAAGCCAGCGTGGTGCTGCAGGACGTCTGGGAGCCGAAGAAAGCCATCGAACTCATCCGCACCGAAGGCGTGACGTTCACCATGGCGTCCACCCCGTTCCTCACCGACCTGGCCAAGACCGTGGCGGAAACCGGTCAGGGCGTGCCCACGCTGCGCACCTTCCTGTGCGCGGGCGCGCCCATCCCGGGGCCGCTGGTGGAGCAGGCCCGTGCCGCACTGGGGGCGAAGATCGTGTCCGCCTGGGGCATGACGGAGAACGGCGCCGTCACGCTGACCCAGCTTGACGATGCCGACGAACGCTCGTTCTCCACCGATGGCTGCCCGCTGCCCGGTGTAGAGGTCAAGGTGGTCGACGGCGACGACAAGCCCCTGCCCGCAGGCGAAATCGGCAAGCTGATGCTGCGCTCCTGCTCCAACTTTGGCGGCTATCTGCACCGCCCGCACCTCAACGGCACCGACGCCGACGACTGGTTCGACACCGGCGACCTGGCCCGCATCGACGCGCAGGGCTACATCCGCATCACCGGCCGCAGCAAGGACGTGATCATCCGGGGCGGCGAGAACATTCCGGTGGTCGAAATCGAGTCGCTGCTGTACCGCCACCCCGCCGTGGCGATGGCGGCCATCGTGGCCTACCCCGACGAGCGCCTGGGCGAGCGCGCCTGCGCCGTGGTGGTGCCCAAGCCGGGGCAGAGCATCGACCTGCCCGGGGTCGTGGAGTACCTCAAGGCGCAGAAGGTGGCCGTGCAGTACATCCCCGAGCGCCTGGTGGTGATGGATGCCATGCCGGCCACACCGTCCGGAAAGATCCAGAAGTTCAAGCTGCGCGAGCTGATGCGCGCACCGGGCTGAAGCCTGCACCGCACCGGAGACACCACATGACGGACGACCGCCCGATCCGCGTGGCCACGCATGGCCGCGTAGGGGTCATCACATTGCACCGGCCCGGGCAGCTCAACGCCCTGAACGACGCCCTGATGGACGCGCTGGGCGCAGCCCTGCTGGCCTTCGATGCCGACCCCGGCATCGGCGCCATCGTGCTCACCGGCAGCGACAAGGCCTTTGCCGCCGGGGCCGACATCGATGCCATGGCCGACTGGACCTACATGGACGTCACCCAGAGCAACTTCATCACGCGCAACTGGGAAACGATCCGCAGCGTGCGCAAGCCCGTGATTGCCGCCGTGGCGGGCTACGCCATGGGCGGCGGCTGCGAGCTGGCGCTGGCCTGCGACGTCATCGTGGCGGCCGAATCGGCGCGCTTTGCCCTGCCCGAAATCAAGCTGGCCATGCTGCCCGGCGCGGGCGGCACGCAGCGTCTGCCGCGCGCCATCGGCAAGGCCAAGGCAATGGATCTTTGCCTGACGGGCCGCATGATGGATGCTGAGGAAGCCGAGCGCTCTGGCCTGGTCTCCCGGGTCGTGCCCGCCGAAGACTTGCTGGACGTCGCCATGGAGGCCGCCGAGGCGATCGCTGTGAAGTCACTGCCGGTCGCCATGATGACCAAGGAATCCATCAATCGGGCCTTTGAAATCGGCCTGACTGAGGGGGTCCGTTTCGAACGCCGGGTGTTCCAATCGCAATTCGCGCTGGAGGATCAAACCGAAGGCATGGCAGCCTTCGCCGAGAAACGCGCTGCTCATTTCAAGCATCGATAGCCAAACTCGCGGCAAGGGCAGTTGACGGCCTGGCATTCAGGGCCTATACGCCGCCGCTCACGGATTTAACCGGGCTTGTGCCCCGGTCGCATGAAGAGGTTATAACACATGGCCAATACAGCTTCGGCCGAGAAGATGGTCCGCAAGATTGCGCGCCGTACTGCCGTCAACAAGGCTCGCCGTTCGCGTGTCCGGACCTATGTGAAAAAGGTCGAGCTGGCGATTACGTCGGGCGATCAGGCAGCGGCGAGAGCAGCGCTGGTGACGGCCGAGTCAGAAATGATGCGTGCGGTCAGCAAGGGCGTGTTCCACAAGAACACCAGCTCGCGCAAAGTGTCGCGCCTCTCGGCCCGCATCAAGGCGATGGCTGCCTGATCAGGCACTGACATCGACGAAATAGGAATACGCCCGGAATTCGCGTTCCGGGCGTATTTTTTTGTCTGAACTTCAGCCACCGCTCTTTGGCCAGCGTCGAGCGCCGCTGTTTCTCGCCTCATAAGATATTCCTGATACAGAAGTTTTTCTTTTGCCGGTTTGATGTTAGCCGCGACTGGCTCCGCCATACAGTTTTGTGGCAAAAACGGACCAGGTGCGGGCGGCAAGAAGTGTCGCATTCGCCAAGTTTCGAT
>JAUYGP010000347.1 GCA_030690515.1 Giesbergeria sp. | reverse complement strand
GCTCACGTCTCGCTTCTCTCAAGATAGCGATCCTGGAAGAGCGGCGGGTTCTTGGACTAGAAGGCCGTCCGACCTGGAGCGCCGATGGCGAACACCAAAGGGTTCACCAAAACCAGCCCCAACAAGGACCGTTTTTTCCGGATTTGCTGCTCCATAGCTTGGCCATGGGGCAGGAAGGCGGTGTTCTCGGAGCGCGGCGAAGCCAAAAATGGACTGCTGCAACCCATGTGCCGTCGCCGCTCCCTCCATTCGACACCCACCGGGGTATCCACATCGCGGGGAAACACACACCCAACGCAGCGCCTCACACTGCCGTTCTTGGCCGCAATCCCATCGCCATCCTCTCCAGGGAACATAAGCTGACGAGACGCGCTCCTGCCCTGTAGCACACAGGCGGGCATGTCGATAATTGGGCAAAACAGGCTCTAGCGCTTACTGGGTAAGCGCTAGCAGCTATCAATAAACGAGCTTCAACTTAGTCGCTGACGTGGCACTCGCGCCGCAGCAGCGCCAGCGCGTCGCCCAAACCGTAGTCGTGGTCGTCTTGCAGCGTGGCACGGGCTTCAGAAACAAAGCCTTGCCACAGCGCGAGGTAGTCGGCGCGGTGCACTTCGGGGGCGTGTTCGCGGATGAAGGCGTCGGCCAGTTCCGGCTGCCAGCCTTTGCTGCGCAGCTTGCGCACCAACGTTTTGGCGGTTTTTTCGGGCAGCAGTGTTTTCTTGGGCACGCCCGTGGCCAGGCACAGGAACAGCGTGAGTAGCGCGGCTTCGTCTTGCTCGCCCAGCGTCGCGCGTTGCCTGGTTTTGCTGGCGGCGGCGGGGGGCGCCTCATCGCACGGCAGTGATGCGGCCGCGCGCAGGTATTCGTCCACCTCGCCCAGCGGGTCTTCGAGCAGAAAGTAGCGGTGGCGCAGCGCGGTCATGGGGCGCAGTTGCGGTGCGAGCGGGCGGGCGGGGTCAAGAAGCTTCTGCAAATCGGCCAGCACGACCGGCTTTTGCGCGTCCACCACCGCGTGCAAGGCGGTTGGCAGGCCTTTGGGCACGGCAAGCGCATCAGCACCTGCAACGGCTTTGCCTGCCTTGCGGCGGGCGGCAAGCAGCTTTTGAAACGTCGCCGTGCTCGGCCATTCGGTGCTGCGCGGGGCCAGGGCGTGCAGGGCAAGTGCGGTGCGCAGCACGCCTTCGGCGTCGGCGCCGCCCTCTTCCAGCGCTTCGTCGTCCAGCTGGTAGTGGCTGGCAATCCACAGCGCTGCCTGCACTACCTCGCCTATGCGGCTGCGCCGTGCCAGTTCTTCACGGTACTGGGCATAGCTGCGCAGCGACCACAGCGCCAGCAACGAGACCTGGGCCTCGTCCTGGCCCTGCATGCCAAAGTGGGTGCTCTCGGGCAGGGCAATCAGGGCGCGCAGCATGTCGGTACCGGCCTTGGAGCGCGACAGCAACGAATGCGTTGCGAGCAGCTGCGCTGCCTGGGCGAGGTCACCGTCCGACGCATCCTGCAAATGCAGGCTGACGAAGTTGATGATGCGATCACGGGCGCGCTCCAGCTCGGGGCGTAAAAACTCGCTGCCGAAATAGCGCGCAATCTGCACCATGCCCTTGGGTGCATCCGCATGCAGGGCGGCGAGTTTGTCGGCACTCAGAATGCCGTGGTCAGCGCCGTGCGCCAGCGCGCGCTCGAAAAACGAGCGCGCATCGTGCAGGGCCAGCGCCTGCGGCGGTGCTTCGTGCGAACGGCTGCCGGGCATCAGATGGCCGATTCTTCGTCAGAGGTGCGCGCTGCCGGTGTGGCCTTGCCGCGGTCGGTCTCGCTGGTCTCGAACTTGCCGTCGTCCTCTTCCTCGGGCTGCTCGTCACCTTCGCCGAGGTCGTGCGCGCGGGCTTTGGCGCGCAGTACCAAGAGCATTTCAATAAACAGGTCGCGGCACTCGTAACGCAGCAGCCAGGCCATCTGCATCCAGTCCTGGTCGGCCACTTCGTCCAGCTCGACGCGCGGGCGCACGTAACCCGACGCCAGCAGCTCGTCGTCGCTCAGCATCAGGCCATAGTCTTCGGTAGCTTCAAAAACACCGGTACGGGCAAAGGCCTCGATGCGGCTCCACTTTTCAGTGAAGTAGTTGGCCAGGGCTTCGGCGCCGCCGTCCAGGTCGCCGATGGCGTTCAAAAATTCCAGCGGATCGGCGTCTTCTCGAAAAACCACCGCGTTGACCATGTTGCGCAAATGCTGGTGCATCAGGTCTTTGTACTGCTTCTCCAGCACCATGGCGCGGGCGAACTGCTCGGGTGTGACCAGCATGTTCACGACGGACGCCTTGGAGCTGTCGTACTCACGCATGACGGCCAGTACATCTTTGGGCGCGAGCTGGTCGAGCACAACCATCAGCGCACGGTCGCCCTCCTCATCGGCCAGGTCGGCCAGCGCGCTCTCGGCGCCCACGATGTCACCAGCCGCGATCAGGCTGGTGGTTTTTTCAATCAATGCCAGGTGGTTCATACGTTCTCAGTGTCAGTCCTTGCGCTCGAAACCTTGGTCTGCAAGCCAGTCGGCGCCGGCTTCGTCGAGCGAGCGGCCATCTGGTGGGTCGCTGGCGTCGTCGGCGCTCAGGCCATCGCCGTCATCGCCCTCGTCACTGCGGCGATCTTCTTCGTCATCCGATGCATCTTGTGCAGCCTCGGCAGAACCTATTCCGTGCGCATGCAGGCACTCCAGGCAGGCAGCCACGGTCATGAAGGCCGCGCCGCCGGGTTCTGCCAGCACCTTGAGCGCCACGGTTTGCGCCCAGGGCTCAAGCACCACGGTGCCCGCCAGTTCCGGCCATGTGGGCAGCGCCTCGGGCGGCAATGTCAGCAGACGCTGCATGGCCGCCAGCTTGGGAAAACGAAACGCGCGGTGGAAGACCACGGCCACCATCTCGGGGCTGTAGTCCAACATCTGCACCAGAAAGCCGATTTCGCTGCGCTTTGCAGCGAGGCGCTTGTTCAGCACGTCTTTGCCCTCGGAATCAGAGGTCAGGTCATCGAGCTCAGCCTCGTAGGCTTTGCGCAAATCGGAGAAGTAGCGAGAGAGTTTCATGGAAGCTTGCGTTCACGCACGAAGGCCTGCCAGATTTCCGTTGCCGATTGCAAAGGATCGTCGAGCAGGTTGCGGCGGCGGTTGTCGTCGTATTGCTGGCGGCGCTCGGGGTCCGAGAGCACGTCGTAGGCTTGTTGCACCTCGCGAAAACGCAAGGCTGCGTCAGCCGCTGTGTTGCGGTCAGGGTGGTAGTACGAGGCCTTTTGCCGAAACGCCCGCTTGATGTCGGCCAGCGTGGCGTTGGCCGCAAGACCCAGGGCTGCGTAGTGGTCGCCTTGCATCGGCCCGATCAGCCCAGTGCGGCGTACACGTTCTGTACATCGTCGTTGGCGTCGATGGCCGCGAGGAAGTTTTCGACCTCCTCCAGCGCCTCAGCACTCAGGTTGGCTGGGTTGACCGGGTTCTTGGGGCGGTAGCCCAACTTGACCGAGAGCACGGTGAAACCGTGCGCAGGCAAGGCACGACTCACTGTGTCCAGGTCGGCCGGATCGGTCCAGAACAGGGTTTGGCCTTCTTCTTCGCCGGGTTCAAGGTCTTGCGCACCGGCTTCGATGGCAGCCATTTCGGCATCGGCACCGGCGGCAGCGGGTTCGGCCTCAATCATGCCGACATGGTCAAAGTCCCAGGCGACCGATCCCGAGGTACCGAGCTGGCCCTTGCGAAACAGCACGCGCATTTCGGGTGCGGTGCGTTTGACGTTGTCGGTCAGGCATTCGACCATGACCGCGACCTGGTGCGGGGCAAAGCCCTCGTACACCACATGCTCGAAGCTGGCCGCGTCGCCGCCAATACCAGCGCCCTTTTTAATAGCGCGGTCCAGCGTGTCTTTGGGCATGGAGACCTTGCGCGCTTGCTCCAGCACCAGGCGCAGCTTGGAGTTGCCCGCCGGGTCGGCACCGCCGCGCGCGGCGACCATGATTTCCTTGGCCAGCTTGCCAAACAGCTTTCCGCGGGCGTCAGCGGCCTGCGCCTTGCCCTTTGCTTTCCATTGCGCACCCATGCGAGTTCCTTGGCTGAGCCCGGGGTTCGCTCCCCGCGCACCCACGGCGCTGCGGAGGGAAACCCTAGGCAAAACCCAAGAGATTACCACTGCCGCTAGAATCCGCCCCGCACCACCGCAAGGCTGGTGCATTCGCTAGGGGTGCCCCACGCCGATATTGGCGCGCGGGCTGAGAGAGTCCCTTTGAACCTGATTGAGATCATCCTCGCGCAGGGAAGCCCGTTCTACATTCCACGCCCACCGACCGCGTGGCCCGGGTCTTTCTTGCACCGATGCTGCCAAGGAGTCCGCATGAACACCGCAACCGCTTCCACCAATGAAGCGCTGACCCCCGTTTCCAACGCGCAGCGCGTTTTCCGCTGGCACGACCATGCCTCGTTGTGGTTCAGCCTGGGCGTGGGCCTTTTGGTGATGCAGGTGGGTGCCTACCTGATGCCCGCACTGGGCACACAAGAGGCAGTGCTGGCCATTGTGGCGGGCTCCATCATCGGAGCCGGGCTGCTGGGCTGGGTGGCAAAAATAGGTTGCGACAGCGGGCTGGCCAGCGCCGGGCTGATGCACGCCGTGTATGGCCGCGCGTTTGCACGGTTGCCGATTGTGCTGAATATCGTGCAGCTCATCGGCTGGGGCACGTTTGAGCTGGTGGTAATGCGCGACGCCACGGTGTCTATCGGGCGCCAGTCGGGTGCGATGGCGGCAACCTACTGGCCGGTGCTGGCCACGCTGCTGTGGGGCGGTGTGATCACGCTGCTGATCAGCGGCTCGATGGTGCAGCTGGTGCGCCGCATCATTGCCCGTGTGGCGTTGCCGCTGGTGGTGTTGTCGCTGCTGTGGCTAAGCTGGCAGTTTCTGGGCCTGGCCCAGGCGCAGGGGTTCGAACAATTGTGGCAGCGGCGCGGCGAAGGCGGCATGGGTGTGATGCCCGCGCTGGATCTGGTGATTGCGATGCCCATTTCGTGGCTGCCGCTAGTGGCCGACTATGCACGCCACGGCCGCAGCGGCGGCGCTGCGCTTCGGGGCACCTGGATGGGCTACGCACTGGCCAATATGTGGTGTTATGCGCTGGGTGTGCTCGTCGCCCTGACGCTGCCCAGCCAAGACCTGGTCACCGCGCTGCTGCTGGCG
>JAUYGP010000343.1 GCA_030690515.1 Giesbergeria sp. | reverse complement strand
ATCCGGCAGTATCACACCCCTGCTCGACGAGGCGGCCGCGCCCATCGGCATCGGCAAGGCCACCACGGCCATTTTTTACTCCATCAGCAACACCCAAACCGGCTTGCGGGGTGTGAGCTTTGGCGACTCGCTCATCAAGCATGTGGTGGAGACGCTGCAGCAGGAGTTTCCGCGCCTGCGGACCTTTGCCACGCTGTCACCGATTCCGGGTTTCCGTGCGTGGCTGGGCAAGAACGCCAGCGCCATGCTGGAGAGCCTGGACGAGCGGCGCCGCAACGAGCTAGGCCGCGCGGTGGGCATTGATTCGCCACAGGCCGCACACCTGCTGGACGCAGCGGACAAGGCGCAAGCCCTGGAAGAGGGCTCGCCTGTGCGCCAGATGCTGCACCAGTGTGCTGCGTACTATCTGGCACGCGCGCTGGCGGATGGCAAACCCGTGGACCCGGTGGCACGGTTTCATCTTGGGAATGGTGCCCGTGTGGAGCGGCTCAACTGGGCGGGCGACCCTTCGGCCAAGGGCCACAAGCAGTCGTACGGAATGATGGTGAATTATTTGTACGACCTCAAGCGCATCGACAAGCACCGCAGCCTGTTGGCCGAAGGCAAGGTGGCCGCATCGCGCGAAATAGAAAGTCTGAGCGCCTTGCGCTGAACGGGCGGTGGGACGAGGGTGAAGGAAACCATGGCAATAGCAGCAGAAATAGTGGCGGCCCGGGCCGCTGGAGAGGCCGGCGATGCCGGTGTGGTGCTGGTCACCGTGCGCAACAGCGGGCGGCTCAACGCCATGTCGCGGGCCATGTGGCGCCAGTTGCGCAGTGTTTTTCTGGGCATCCAGCAGGATGCCGGGGCGCGCTGCGTGCTGATCGAAGGGGCCGACGGTGCCTTCTGCGCAGGCGGCGATATTTCGGAATACCCGGCCTTTCGCTTCGACCCGGCGGCGTTGCGAGACTTTCATGAGAACGATGTCTGGGGCGCTCTGCAGGCCATGCTCGACTGCGACGTGCCCATCGTGGCGCGCATCGATGGTGCCTGCATGGGCGCGGGCGTGGAGATCGCCAGTTGCTGCGACATTCGCATCGCTGCAGCGGGTTCGCGTTTTGGCGCGCCCATTGCGCGCCTGGGCTTTCCGATGGCCCCGCGCGAGGCGCAGCTCGTGGCGGGTGCCGTGGGGGAGCTGACGGCGCGCCAGATGCTGCTGGAAGCCGCCACCTTTACGGCGCCCGAGATGCTGGCGCGTGGTTTTCTGAGCCGCGTGGTACCCGACGACCGGCTGGGCGCCGAGGCCCTGGGCACCGCCCTGCGCGTGGCCACACTGGCACCGCAGGCGGCGCGGCTGAACAAGCAGACACTTCGGGCATTAAAAGTGCCTCCAGCGCTTGATGGTAAAGCGCCAACAGCTATCGAAAATGAAGCATATGGCGCTGCGGACCCCTATGCCTACGCCCCCAGTGCCGAGCACCGCGAGGGCATCACCGCCTTCCTCGCCAAGCGCCCCCCTGTCTTTTGAACCTGCCATGACTGCACTGCCCTCCAACGAAAGCCTCTTTGCCGCCCTGCGCGCGGCCTTTCCCGCTGATCTCGACGCGACGGCCATCGAAACCACCACGCGCGATGGCACGCCGCTTTACTACACCTGGGGCGACATCGACCGCGCCAGTGCGCGCATGGCCAATTTGCTGGGCTCGCTGGGTCTGCCCGATGGAAGCCGCGTCGCTGTGCAGGTGGAAAAGTCGGTCGAGGCCTTGCTGCTGTACCTGGCCACGTTGCGCGCGGGCCTCGTCTTTTTGCCGCTCAACACCGCCTACCAGAGCGCAGAGATCGCGTATTTCATCGGCAACGCCGAGCCCGCCGTGGTGGTGTGCACGCCGGGCAATTTTGGCTGGGTCAGCAAAATCGCTTTCACTGCGGGGTCGGCCCATGTATTTACCCTGGGTGACGACCGCACGGGCAGCCTGCTCGATCGCGCCGCGCACCACGGCGACACGCACGAGGCTGCGCGCAAGGGCCCCGACGACCTGGCTGCCATCCTCTACACCAGCGGTACTACGGGCCGCAGCAAGGGCGCCATGCTCACCCACGGCAACCTGTTGTCCAACGCCGTCATGCTGAACGATTACTGGGGCTGGCGCCGGGACGACGTGCTGATCCACGCGCTGCCTATCTTTCATGTGCACGGGTTGTTTGTAGCCATCCATGCGGCGCTGCTGGGCGGCAGCAAGATGATCTGGCTGGCAAAATTTGATCCCCGCGCCGTGGTGGCTGCACTGCCGCGTGCCACGGTCTTTATGGGCGTGCCCACGCTGTATGTGCGCATGCTGGGCGAGCGCTCGCTTACGCGTGAGTCGGCGCACAACATGCGCCTGTTTATTTCGGGCTCGGCGCCGCTGCTCATCGAGACCTTCCGCGAGTGGCAAAGCCGCACTGGCCACACCATCCTGGAGC